>NZ_JAKGBG010000014.1:0-106526 GCF_021532595.1 Pseudoalteromonas sp. OFAV1 | reverse complement strand
CCAACCTTCGTTACATTGTCAGAGCCGCTACTTTATTCAGGCTCCTAGGATCATCTGGTGATACAGATGGTTCACTCATTAAGCGGTGAACAGCGCTTCATACGACTTCACGTCGCACGCCCCAAAATGAGTTAACGTAATTACTCTATAGAGCACCTTTGAGCTATCAGATACAGTGATTCAGCTAATGATATTGGCTCTACTCCATAATCTGATATTCCACTAACTTTTATGACATCACCAATACAAATGACTATATGAATACACAGTTCAGTTGTTATGCTCCCATATTCAAGAAAATGAGCGACGAGCGCAATTTCTTTTTTCTGAATCTCTTGAGCTTCAATAAAAAATTATAGTTGGTAATACATTACGTTATTTGTTAAGAATAGATTTATTAATACATGGGCGTGACATCGGCAGAAAGATTCGCGAAGCGCGCACTATAAAATTGTTATGCATCAAAGGATCGAGCATGTTCATTGTAAATATTGAATATCCAGGAACTTGGCTAGAATTTCCTGACAAAAATAAAGCATTTGAAATAAAAAATCTTATTTCATCGATGGAAACAGCCGTAATAGATATGGCAATTACACTGACTATGTTTATAGAATGCCAGCAAAAAAATCAGGAAGAATATAGCTCAGATACGATGAGAGACTCGTGGGAACTTGATAGACAGTTAAGAATGCGCATAGAACAAGAGTATCGTGCTGCACTACCTAATGAAAATGACTTTTATAATAACCATGACTATCATAGAACTGAAACTGAAAAGCTTTATAGAAAGGAAAAGCTAAATTCTGGTGAAATACCAAGAAGCTATAAACACCGTATTTCATTCATACATGCACACAGCTTTTTATCTTCAGCAGATACATTTTCAAAATATTTATCTGTTCTCGCAGATGAAACAGAGCTTGCTCATGTAAAAAACTTAAAAAAACAGTTAGAGGATACTTTTCCGTCGTTATCTAAAATACGTAATAGTGCTCAACATTCTGAAGATCGAAGTAGAGGATATGGTAAACCTGCAGATGTAAGGAAAAAGGTCAAAATGGATTTAAAACCTATAGATAACGGTTTTATTAAAGCTGAAGGTGGTGGAGTTCTAGCACTTAGCAACTTAAACGGAAATCGCCTTGGTTACACAATAGACGATGGTACTTACCAAGAATTTGAAATTAGTCAAAATACACTTGGCGTTGTGGCTGATTTATTTCAACATTTAATCAACGGTTTTCAATGGACAGGCCCCGTTGAAATTAGCCCACACATATAAAATGCATAACAAGTTGCGCATCGGAAAAACTACTCGCTCTCGCTCGCATTTTTCCACTGAGCAAGGCGTTACTGAATAGTAGATGACCAAGAGTATCTTTCGGAATTTGCCAACAAACAAAAAGAGCACTGTATTTAGCGCGATATAAATCACACATACAATGCTCTTTAAAGACTATTTTAAAATAACTAGGTTATTTTAGTGAGTCATTAATTTCTTTTAATGTTGCAACTGGGTCTGCCGATTGGGTGATTGGGCGGCCTACAACTAAATAGTCGCTACCATCTTCTACGGCTTGTTTAGGTGTCATGATGCGCTTTTGATCACCTGCATCGCTGCCTGCTGGGCGAATACCTGGGGTAACCAGTTTAAAGTCTGCGCCTAATTCAGCTTTTAGCTTTTTCGCTTCTTGCGCTGAGCACACTACCCCATCAAGGCCTGACTCTTTAGCAAGTTTTGCTAGGTAAATTACTTGCTCTTCTGGCGTTTTATCTACACCTAAACGAGTAAGCTCTGCGGCATCCATACTGGTTAGTACAGTTACTGCAATCAGTAATGGAGCATCATCACCAAACTGCTCTAAAGCTTGTTTTGCTTTGGTCATCATTTCAACACCACCAGAGGCATGCACGTTAACCATCCACACACCCATTTTTGCAGCTGCGGTTACAGCTTTAGCCACTGTGTTTGGAATATCGTGAAATTTTAGGTCTAAGAATACATCAAAACCTAAGTCGATTAGTTCCTTAACAAAGCTAGGACCAAAATACGTGAACATTTCTTTGCCTACTTTAAGGCGACACGTATCAGGCGATAATTGCTTTACAAACGCAAGAGCTGTTTGTTGATCATCGTAATCAAGGGCAATTAATACTTTTTTTGAATCTTCGACAGACATAACTTTCCTAAAAACTAATGGACTAATATGAATTAAAAACCGTCTATGCCACGGCTTGGAACAATTGTTTCCCAGTGCTTGCACGATGGACATACCCAATAAATGGTATGACTGGTAAAGCCACAGTGCTGGCACTGAAAATCAGGTTTGGTTGCGATATAAGACGTTACTAGCTTATCAATTTGATCAAGTACATCTTTAATATCGTTATTTTGCTTGGCAAGTAGCTGTAATAAAAAGCTAAAGCCACGAATAGTCGGATGACGCTTTAAACTATCCGTTAAAAATTTAATTGCTTGCTCGATATGGCCTTGCTCAAGTAAAGCTTGGCAATGTTTTATTTTTATTAATACACCACCTTTATCGAGCAACTCGTTGAGTAACTCATGAAATTGGTGGGTTAGGTTTAATTTTTGATAACTAACTGCAAGCTCTTCAATAAATACCGGCGCAAAAAATGTAAATTGGCTAATAAGCTCGCGCCAATAATAAATTGCTTTTACATAATCTTCATTGGTAAAGGCACTGTGGCCAAGCTCATACAATGGACGAATGGCTTTATGATTTAAGCTAATAGCTTTACGCATAATTTGCGTATCGTTATCTTGTAAGGCTGCTTCACAGTAAAAATTAGCAATGGCTTTCACATGCTGAGGTTTAGTAAATAAATCACTGTGTGCCTCGAACATGTTAATGCCCTTTTCCCATTCACGTGTTTGTGAATAAAGGTTAATAATTGGCTCTAGTGCCTCTTTATGCCCCGCCTTTACAAGCCACACTAAATGCTCTTCTGCGCCGTCTAGCAAACCTGCCATAATATAATCTTCAGCAAGTTCTAGACGACTCGTTGCAGCTTGTTGCTCATCAAGGCTTGGATGTTTTAATAGCAGCTCATGAATTTTAATTGCGCGGTCAAGCTCGCCGCGACGGCGAAACATGGTGGCCAATGTTGAATAATGCTCAACTGAGTCAGCTGCAACTTCGAGTAGATTAATAAGGTGTTCTAAGCCTTGGTCTTCTTCTCTGTCTAAGAGAAATTTAAGGCCTTTAGAATATTCAGAGGTAATTTGGCGGTTAAGCTGATGAGCTTGGTTTTTAGCGCTGTTTTTGCCCATTATCCAACCGTAACCGGCTGCAACGGGTAAAAGTAAAAACAGAAGCTCAATCATGATTAGGTGTCTTTATTAGCAACAAGCTTTTTATTGTTTTTTTCAGGCGCTAATTTCTTCTTTAAGCGATAATTCTGCCACTTTAACTGAGAAAACAGTGTAAAGCTTATAAAACAACCAATTGCGACACCTAAAATAAAGCAGATACTTATTACAACAGCTAGGGGTAAGGTATTACTGGCGATTAAATAATTGATTTGCACCAATTGTGGATTCTGTGAACCAAGTACAAACGCAATAAATAAACACAGCGCAATTAATACAATTTTTAATACCCTAAACAAGTAACTACTCCTGTATAAAACTAGGCAATACTCGCATTTACGCGGTCACGTAATTCTTTACCTGGTTTAAAATGTGGTACGTGCTTACCGTCTAACTCAACTGTTTCGCCAGTCTTTGGATTACGACCTGTGCGAGGAGAACGATAATGCAATGAGAAACTTCCAAAGCCACGGATCTCGATGCGATCTGAGCTAGATAATGAGCCGGCCATTTGTTCAAGAATTTCTTTAACGGCATTTTCAACATCTTTCACAGGGATGTGTGCGTGTTGCTCAGCAAGTTGTTCTATCAATTCTGACTTAGTCATAGCGTTTCCTTAAAGAGTGGTAAAGGAAGGGCAAAGCTGCCCTTCCAATTTAAAAAGACTAGATATTAGTCTTTTTGAGCATTTTTGAATGCTGCAGCCATAGCGTTTTCGAACGCTGGCTCTTCTTTCTTAAGCTTCTCTAGTACTTCTTTCTCTTCTGCTTCGAAAAGAGCTTTAACAGATAAGCTTAAAGTGCGGTTCTTACGATCAACACCAACGTATTTCGCTTCGATTTCGTCGCCTACAGAAACTACAGTAGTAGCGTCTTCAACGCGCTCTTGAGCGATATCAGCTACACGGATGTAACCTTCAACGCCTTCGATTAGCTCAACAGTTGCGCCTTTCGCATCAACTTCAGTCACTTTACCTTTAACAATAGCACCTTTTTTGTTTGCGTCCAGGTAGTTATTGAATGGGTCAGCTTCGATTTGTTTAACGCCTAGAGAGATACGCTCACGCTCTGGGTCAACTTGTAATACGATAGCAGTGATTTCGTCGCCTTTCTTGAATTCACGTACAGCTTCTTCGCCTGGTGTGTTCCAAGAAATGTCTGAAAGGTGAACAAGACCGTCAATACCGCCTTCAAGACCGATGAAGATACCGAAGTCAGTGATTGATTTGATCTTACCAGTAACTTGGTCGCCTTTGTTTTGTAGACGAGCAAATTCTTGCCATGGGTTAGCAATACATTGCTTAAGACCAAGAGAAATACGACGACGCTCTTCGTCGATTTCAAGAACCATAACTTCAACAGTGTCACCTAGTGAAACAACTTTTGAAGGGTGGATGTTCTTGTTAGTCCAATCCATTTCAGAAACGTGTACTAGACCTTCTACGCCTTCTTCGATTTCAACGAAACAACCGTAGTCAGTAAGGTTAGTTACACGACCAGAAAGCTTAGAACCTTCTGGGTAACGACCAGCGATAGCTGCCCATGGATCTTCGCCAAGCTGTTTAAGGCCTAGAGATACACGAGTCTTTTCTTTGTCGAATTTAAGAACTTTAACTGCGATTTCGTCGCCAACATTAACGATTTCTGAAGGGTGCTTAACACGCTTCCACGCCATGTCTGTGATGTGTAGTAGACCGTCAACACCACCAAGGTCAACGAACGCACCGTAGTCAGTAAGGTTCTTAACGATACCTTTAACTTCTTGACCTTCAACAAGGTTAGCAAGAAGCTCTTCACGCTCTTGTGAGTTTTCTGATTCGATAACTGCACGGCGAGAAACAACAACGTTGTTACGTTTTTGGTCAAGCTTGATTACTTTGAACTCAAGCTCTTTACCTTCAAGGTGAGTTGTGTCACGTACTGGACGAACATCAACAAGTGAACCAGGTAGGAAGGCACGGATTGAATCAACTTCAACAGTGAAACCGCCTTTAACTTTACCGTTGATAACACCAGTAACAGTCTCTTGCTCTTCACATGCTTTTTCTAAGCGGATCCACGCTTCGTGACGCTTCGCTTTCTCACGAGAAAGGATAGTTTCACCGAAACCGTCTTCGATTGCGTCTAAAGCAACATCTACTTCGTCGCCAACAGCAACTTCTAGTTCACCAGCAGCATTTTTGAATTGCTCAGCAGGGATTGCACTTTCAGATTTAAGACCAGCATCAACAAGTACGATGTTGTTCTCGATTGAGATAACTGTACCTTTAACGATAGAGCCTTGCTCTGCTTCAAAACCCTTTAGGCTTTCTTCAAATAACTGCGCAAAATTTTCTGACATTATACGTCTCTAAATAATTAAATAACCAATTAGCAACCATGCTGCATGGGGTTGTTAAAATCGCGCTAGCATCCTGCCGGCACCTTATAAATTTACTTTTTAGCTTTTGGAAGCTTTCCTGCAAGTACTGCTTTGTCGAGTAAAGTTACTACTTTATCAAACACTTGCATCGCATCAAAATCGCTAGTATCGATTTCAATGGCGTCTTCTGCAGGCACTAATGGCGCAACCTCACGTGTCATATCACGGTGATCTCGCGCTTTTATGTCCTCAAGTAGACCACTTAGTGTAACATCAAGACCGCGTTCATTCAACTCAGCAAAGCGACGACGTGCGCGCTCTTCAGCTGTAGCAGTTAAATATATTTTCAACGGTGCATCAGGAAACACAACAGTGCCCATATCACGACCATCAGCAATTAAGCCATTTTCTGTACGAAATGCACGCTGACGGCGTAATAATGCTTCTCTCACTCGTGGTAAAGCTGCTATTTTCGATGCAGCTGCACCCACTTCTTCATTACGAATCGTGGTTGTGACGTCTTCGCCTTCCAACACAATTTTCGATGTGTGAGTGTGGCTATCAACCAAAAACTGCACATCTAAGTTTGCTGCAAGTGGTACTAATGCATCTTCATTATCTAATTCAATCTGATGGTGAAGCGCAGCAAGTGACAGCACACGGTAAATCGCACCGCTGTCTAATACATCCCAACCTAATTTCTCGGCTAACAAGCGACATACAGTTCCCTTACCTGAACCGCTTGGACCATCGATGGTGATTACGGGCATTGATAACGCCTGCATTTATAACCTCCTGCAATGCACACCAAAATAAAACCGGAATATTATACGCCAGTTATTAAAATAGATCCGCACTTAGAGTGTAACTTTTTATATTTTCTTCTGTTTTATTGACTTGAGACAGACTCTAGAACTTTGAAAAATGTAGGAAACGTTTTATACGTACACTTAGGATCGTTAATGGTTATCGGCTTGCCACCCACTGCAACCATCGCAAAACACATTGCTATACGGTGATCGTTATAGGTATCAATCGCAACATCATTAAATGTGTCAGGTGGAGTAATTTCGATAAAATCTTCACCTTCTACAACCTCTGCACCTACTTTTCTCAGTTCGGTTGCCATTGCATATAAACGGTCAGTTTCTTTAACACGCCAGTTATAGATGTTACGAATCGCCGTTTTACCCTTTGCAAAAAGTGCTACAGTTGCCAGTGTCATGGCCGCATCAGGTATTGCGTTAGCATCAATATCTACAGCATTCAGCTCGCCTTTGCGAACCACCAGCTTTTCATCGTACCAATCGATTTTTGCGCCCACTTGTTCCATAACTTTGGCAAAGCCAATATCACCTTGAACAGACGCCGCACCTACCCCATTTATTTCAATTTCGCCGCCCGCTATTGCAGCTGCAGCAACGAAATAAGAAGCACTTGATGCATCACCTTCAACCATAATACGCTCAAGTGCTTGATACTGCTGACAGCCTTTTACATAAAACGTTTCGTAGTTGTCATGGCTTACAGTAACACCGAAACGCTTCATCACATCTAGGGTAATATCAATGTAAGGTTTAGATACCAGCGTGCCTTTAATGGTAATTTCTGTGTCGCCATTAAATAAAGGTGCTGCCATTAATAGCGCTGTTAAAAACTGGCTTGAAATACTGCCATCAATGGCTACTTTACCACCATTGATTTTACCGCCTTTGATAGCCAGTGGTGGATAGTCGTTATTTTTTAAGTAAGTTACATCACCACCCAGTGCTTGCAATGCATCAACCAAATGGCCGATTGGGCGTTCTTCCATGCGTGGCTCACCAACAAGCTCATACTCACCTTCAACAGCAGCAAGTACAGCTGTTAGCGGGCGATATGCAGTTCCAGCGTTACCTAAAAATAACGGTTCAGATGGTGTATTAAATTTACCCGCTACACCTTCAACGGTCGCCACTGTTTTGTCTTCATTAAGCGTAACATTAACACCTAATAATTTTAGTGCGCCAAGCATATGACGGATATCGTCGCTATCAAGCAGGTTTTCAACCACTGTTGTACCTTTAGCAAGCGCTGCTAAAAGTAAAATACGATTTGATAAGCTTTTTGAGCCGGGTAAGGTTACGCTACCATTAACTTTTGCAATAGGTTCAAGACGTAGTTGTTCCATTTAACTATTCTCCTTTGCAAACTTAGCCATAAAATCAACCAAGGCTTGCACGCCTTCAAGTGGCATTGCATTGTAAATACTTGCGCGCATACCACCGACAATACGGTGACCTTCAAGGGCTAATAAGCCTGCTTCTTTTGACTCACTAATGAATTTATCATTCAGCGATTCATCATTTAACCAAAACGGAACGTTCATACGCGAACGGCAATGCTTAGCAACTTTATTGCTATAAAAATCTGAGCTATCAATATAATTGTAAAGTAGCTCGGCTTTTGCGATGTTTTGCTCTTCCATCGCTTTAACGCCACCATTTGCTTCTAGCCATTCAAACACTTCAGCGGCTAAGTACCATGCAAATGTCGGTGGTGTGTTGTACATGCTGCCTTGTTTCGCTTCTAATGCGTAATCAAGAATACCTGGCTTTGCAAGACCTTCACGTTCAAGTAAGGTTTTACGGATAATTACAATAGATAAACCAGATGGGCCGATATTCTTTTGCGCACCAGCGTAAATAAGATCAAACTGATTTACATCAAATTCGCGCGATAAAATAGTCGACGACATATCAGCAACAATCGGTGCTGATGGGTGTGATGGTACGTCAAAAATTTCGATGCCATCTACGGTTTCATTCGGGCAATAGTGAATGTATGACGCATCAGCAGGTAATTCCCAGCTGCTTGCAGGCTTAATTGAAAACTGACCATTTTGCTGTTCATCATCACGTACGTTGATACTTTGAACTGTGGTGAATTTTGCCGCTTCTTCTGTTGCACCTTTCGACCACACGCCATTTTCACAGTAAATAGCTGGCTTACCATCAAGGTGAAGATTCAGTGGCACAGCACTAAATTGACCACGACCACCGCCATGCATAAATAATACTTCAAACTCATCGCTAATATTCATTAAGCGACGCAGGCTTGCTTCACATTTAGCAGTAAGCGCTAAAAAGTCGCTGCTGCGATGGCTAATTTCCATCACAGATACACCTAAACCTTGCCAATCAATAAATTCTTTTTGTGCTTTTTGCATAACTGCCGGCGGTAGCATTGCCGGTCCTGCACAAAAATTATATTTAGTCATTACTTTGCCTCATTCCAGTAATTATAGTGCGGATAAAAAAAGCGGCCGAAGCCGCTTTTTAAATCAATGTTATTCTGAAGGTGGGTTATCACCCGCTTCTTCAGGATTAGTATCGACTACTTCAACGGCCTCGCCTTCGATGGCTGCAAGCTCATCAACTTCGATTTCTTCGATACGTTGTAAACCAACTACTTGCTCTTCGTCAATAGTTCGTATCAAAATAACGCCTTGAGTATTACGACCAACCGTAGAAACCTCATTTACACGAGTACGTACAAGTGTACCGCGATTAGAGATAATCATGATTTCGTCGTTTTCATCAACCTGTACTGCACCAACCACAGCGCCGTTACGTTCGCTAACTTTGATTGATACAACACCTTGTGTTGCACGGCTCTTCGATGGGTAATCTTCAAGTGCTGTACGCTTACCGTAACCATTTTCTGTCACAGTTAGGATTGCACCATCTGACTTAGGTACGATTAACGATACAACGCGTTGATCGTCTGCCATCTTAATACCGCGAACACCTGTTGCTGTACGGCCCATTGGACGTACGCCTTTAAAGCGGATTTCCGGGTTACCGTTTTCATCAAGTACAGGGTTACCGTTTTCGTCTAATACTTCAGACTCTTCAGCTTCTTTAAAGCGTACAACTTTACCAGCATCAGTAAATAGCATGATTTCATTCGTGCCATCTGTGATATCAACCCCAATTAGGCTATCGCCTTCATTAAGGTTAACGGCAATGATACCGCTCGCACGTTGGCGGCTATAAGCTGTTAATGGTGTTTTCTTAACTGTACCGAACGCAGTAGCCATGAAGATGTATTTATCTTCTTCGTACTCACGTACCGGTAAGATAGCAGTAATACGCTCATCAGCTTCAAGTGGTAATAGGTTAACAATTGGCTTACCACGCGCTGCACGGCTTGCTAATGGTAACTGATATACTTTCAACCAGTATAAACGCCCTGCAGTTGAGAAGCACAGAATTGTATCGTGTGTATTAGCAACCAATAGACGCTCGATGAAGTCTTCATCTTTCATCTTCGTTGCTGACTTACCTTTACCACCACGACGCTGTGCTTCGTAGTCAGATAATGGCTGATACTTAACGTAACCTTCGTGAGAAAGCGTTACTACAACGTCTTCTTCATTGATTAAGTCTTCAAGGCTAATATCGTGAGCTGCAGCGCTGATTTCAGTACGACGCTCATCACCATATTGTTCTTTAATTTCTACTAGCTCGTCACGGATAACTTCCATTAGACGATCAGGGCTTGAAAGAATGTGTAAAAGCTCGGCAATTAGATCAAGTAACGTTTGGTACTCGTCTAAGATCTTCTCATGCTCAAGACCCGTTAGTTTGTGTAAACGTAGGTCAAGAATTGCTTGTGCTTGTTGCTCAGATAAATAGTATTGACCATCACGAATACCTAAGTCTGCAGCTAACCAATCAGGGCGAGCAACGTTATCTTCACCTGCTTTTTCAAGCATAGCTTTAACAGTGCCTAGCTCCCAAGGGCGAGCTGTTAGTGCCACTTTAGCTTCAGCTGGTGTTGGTGACTTACGAATTAGTTCGATAATTGGGTCGATGTTCGCAAGAGCAATTGCTAAGCCTTCAAGCGTATGAGCACGGTCACGGGCTTTACGTAAATCGAATACAGTACGACGTGTAACAACTTCACGACGGTGAATGATAAACGCTTCAAGCATTTCTTTAAGGTTAAAGCACTTAGGTTGGTTGTTATCAAGTGCAACCATGTTCATACCAAACACAGTTTGTAACTGAGTTTGTGCATATAGGTTGTTTAAGATTACTTCACCAACATCACCACGTTTGATTTCGATAACGATACGCATACCGTCTTTATCTGATTCGTCACGTAGTGCGCTAATACCTTCAATTTTCTTATCTTTAACTAACTCAGCGATTTTTTCGATAAGACGCGCTTTGTTAACTTGATAAGGGATTTCGTGAACGATGATTGTTTCACGACCGGTTTTTTCGTCAACTTCGATTTCAGCACGAGCACGGATATATACTTTACCACGACCTGTTAGGTACGCTTGCTCAATGCCTTTTTTACCGTTGATAATCGCCGCAGTCGGGAAATCTGGACCCGGGATATATTCAATTAGATCAGCAATTGACATATCTGGGTTTTGAATAAGCGCTAAACAGCCGTTAATAACTTCTGTTAAGTTATGCGGAGGAATGTTCGTTGCCATACCAACCGCAATACCTGATGAACCATTTACTAGTAAGTTAGGTACTTTAGTAGGTAATACGTCAGGAATTTGCTCAGTACCATCATAGTTAGGTACGTAATCAACGGTTTCTTTTTCTAAATCAGCTAATAATTCATGTGACATTTTCGCCATACGGACTTCCGTATAACGCATTGCTGCCGCAGAGTCACCGTCAACAGAACCAAAGTTACCTTGGCCGTCAACAAGCATATAGCGTAATGAGAAAGGCTGCGCCATACGAACGATGGTGTCATATACCGCGCTGTCGCCATGTGGGTGGTACTTACCGATTACATCACCAACAACACGTGCTGATTTCTTGTAAGGTTTATTCCAATCATTATTGAGTTCGTTCATTGCAAATAAAACACGACGGTGAACTGGCTTTAAGCCGTCACGTACGTCTGGCAATGCACGTCCAACGATTACACTCATTGCGTAATCAAGGTACGAATTTTTTAATTCATCTTCAATATTGACTGGCAGAATTTCATTGGCGAGATCAGTCATTTGATTTCACATTCCTTCAGTATTGACTCATAAAGAGGCACAATGCCGTCTTAAGAGCTTTAGTTATTATTTCCAGACCATGCTATCACAATTTATTTAGATTTACAGGCGCTAAATCTTTGCGATTTAGTAATTTCCCCCTATATAATGGCCTCAGATTGACGAGGAAGTTTTTTATGACCGAACATCAAAATGTAGATAATGCAGAAATTGCAAAGTTTGAAGCCATCGCAGAACGTTGGTGGGACCGCGACGGAGAGTTCAAACCTCTTCATGAAATAAATCCTCTTCGCTTGGATTTTGTCGCCGATAAAGTAGGCGGCTTATTCGATAAGGAAACCTTAGATGTTGGCTGTGGTGGCGGCATCTTAAGTGAAAGCATGGCGCGCATGGGCGCTAAAGTAACCGGTATCGATATGGGCCAAGAGCCACTCACCGTTGCTAAGTTACACAGTTTAGAAACGGGTGTGCCTGTTGACTATATAAAAGTACCAGCAGAACAGTTTGCGGCTGAGCACCCTGCTCGCTTTGACGTTATTACTTGTATGGAAATGCTTGAGCATGTTCCAGATCCTGCGTCTATTATTCGTGCTGTAGCAGAACTTGCTAAACCGGGCGCCGATGTCTTCTTTTCAACACTAAACAAAACACCAAAGGCCTACTTGTTTGCCATTGTGGGTGCAGAAAAGCTTTTAAAAATGGTGCCTGAAGGTACCCATGACCATAAAAAGTTTATCAAACCTGCACAACTTATTGCCTGGGCTGAAGAAGCGGGATTAAAAGTAAGAGCCAGCACAGGCCTGAACTATAACCCGTTCTCTAAGCAGTACAGTTTAAATGATGATGTAAGTGTTAATTACATCCTGCACTTTGAGAAATTAGCCTAATGAGTGGTGTAAACGCACCCTCTATCGATTTTGATGCTTTTATTTTTGATCTCGATGGTACGCTCCTTGATACCGCCGATGATCTGGGTCATGCATTAAATCGCGTATTAGCCGATGCAGATATCGCCCCAGTCGCTGAGCATATTTATCGTCCCGCAGCTTCAAACGGAGCCAATGCACTTTTAGAGGTTGGTTTTGGTGATAAGTGGCCTGATGTAGAACAACTGGCTTTACGACAACAGTTACTCGATTATTACGCTGATGATATTGCCGTTCACAGTAAATGCTTCAACGGCATCGAGCAGCTTTTAATTGCACTTGAGCAAAACAATATTAAGTGGGGCATTATGACCAATAAGCCCGGCTTTTTAACTGAGCCCTTAGTACAAGCGATCCCATCTTTAAGTAATGCTCAAGCCGTTGTCAGTGGCGATACATTAGCTGTTTCGAAACCATCACCGGATCCACTGTTACATACAGCTGAGATCTTAGATGTTGATCCAACTCGTTGTTTGTATATCGGTGATGCTGAGCGAGATATTCAAGCTGCAAAAGCAGCTAATATGTACAGTGCAACGGCGCTTTGGGGTTACATACCGAGTGTTGACGCTGCGCTTGGCTGGCAGGCAGATTTTAATTGGCATTCGCCAATTGATGGCTTTAACCATATATAGTGTTATTTATTATCTAAAACACCATATATTGTGATCTGATTCGCTTTTGAACATTCTTTGATGATAAAAAATCAGATGAAATTATAGTTTAAGAAATGTAAATTTTCTGGATCTTGAGTTGATTTCTACAAATTTCGTCGTCTGTGAATGTTCAAAGGTTAATGATTACTAACACAATGCGCATATCCAATAGTTATCCACAAAATGGGGCAATTCTATCCCTTGCCAAATAGGATCCTTGGCTCTATCTTGATGATAACGCTGAACAAACAAGTTTGATTTAGTGGAGGGACTGACACCGCATCTGCAAAATACGGTGTCAGTAAAACGCTTGCTGTCGAAGCAACAAAGCGCACTACATACAAATTGAGCGTATCTCATATGTTTCTACTCGGCAAGTATACATCTGAATATTTGGATAATTCATATGAAAATTAGAATTACTATCGAGATACCAAGCTATGTGTTACTAAAAGCACTTACTTTAGTTAGTATCATAATGATCTAATATGTTTCTGGGCTGTTAACTCAGCCCATTACTAATGAGGTAATAAAATAATCAAATTTCTGAAATCAATATATAGTGTTATTTATTATCTAAAACACCATATATTGTGATCTGATTCACTTTTGAACATTCTTTGATGATAAAAAAATCAGTCGAAATTTATTTTTTAAAACGGTAAATTTTCTGGATCTTGAGTTGATTTCTACAAATTTCGTCGTCTGTGAATGTTCAAAGGTTAATGGTCACTAACACAATGCGCTTATCCAATAGTTATCCACAAAATGGGGCAATTCTATCCCTTGCAAAACAGCGCAGACCACACTATCTTGTGATCTGCAATTTAAACAACACCAGATATTGTGGCTAAATGTTATTCAATTAGCTGCATATAGTGTTTAATAATAATAATTACATAAAGAATACCTTTGTCTTTACAACTAAAATTTCCCAAGGAATACAGGCAAAACTATGAACCAACAGCTATCTGTAAGCAAACGTGACGGCCGTAAAGAGTCACTCGATCTAGATAAGATCCATCGCGTAATCGCTTGGGCCGCAGAAGGTCTGAATAATGTGTCTGTCTCACAAGTTGAATTAAAATCACACATTCAATTTTATGATGGCATTCGCACCGACGACATTCATGAAACAATCATCAAAGCGGCAGCGGATCAAATCTCAAAAGATACGCCAGATTATCAATACCTAGCTGCTCGCTTAGCTGTATTCCACTTGCGTAAAAAAGCGTATGGCCAATTTGAGCCACCACGTTTATATGATCACATTACAAAATTAGTTGAAGACAAACGTTACGATCAGCATTTACTTGTCGACTACACAGAGCAAGAAATCGATGAGTTAGACTCATATATTGATCATAATCGTGATTTAAACTTCAGCTACGCTGCTGTAAAGCAACTTGAAGGTAAATACCTAGTTCAAAACCGTGTTACTGGCGAAATTTACGAAAGTGCACAGTTTTTATATATTTTAGTTGCTGCAAGCTTATTCTCTGATTATCCAAAAGAGACACGTCTTGATTACATCAAGCGTTTTTATGATGCAGTGTCTACATTTAAGATTTCATTACCTACACCAATTATGGCAGGTGTGCGTACACCAACACGTCAATTCAGCTCATGTGTATTGATTGAATGTGGTGATAGCCTTGATTCTATTAATGCGACATCGTCTGCGATTGTTAAATATGTTTCGCAACGTGCAGGTATTGGTATTAACGCGGGCCGTATTCGTGCCCTTGGTAGCCCTATTCGCAACGGCGAAGCGTACCACACAGGTTGTATTCCGTTTTATAAACACTTCCAAACAGCGGTTAAAAGCTGTTCACAAGGTGGTGTTCGTGGCGGTGCAGCAACGTTGTTCTACCCACTTTGGCACTTAGAAGTTGAAAATCTTCTTGTCCTTAAGAACAACCGTGGTGTTGAAGACAACCGTGTACGTCATCTTGACTACGGTGTCCAGTTCAACAAATTAATGTATAGCCGTTTAATCAAAGACGATTACATCACATTGTTCAGCCCGTCAGATGTACCGGGTCTATATGATGCATTCTTTGAAGACCAAGCGAAGTTTGATGAGCTATATGTTAAGTACGAACAAGACGAGTCAATTCGTAAAAAGCGTATTAAAGCAATTGAGTTATTCTCAATGTTTGCTCAAGAGCGTGCAAGCACTGGTCGCATTTACTTACAAAACGTTGACCACTGTAATACACACAGCCCGTTTATCTCGACTGTGGCGCCAATTCGTCAATCTAACCTATGTTTAGAAATCGCATTACCAACTAAGCCACTTAGCAATGTAATGGATGAAGAAGGTGAAATTGCACTTTGTACGCTATCTGCATTTAACTTAGGTGCGATTGAGTCGCTTGATGAGTTAGAAGAACTTGCTGAACTTGCAGTACGTGCCCTTGATAACTTACTTGATTTCCAAGACTACCCTGTTCCTGCGGCTAAAAACGCAACGATGGGTCGTCGTACGCTGGGTATAGGTGTAATTAACTTCGCATACTACCTTGCTAAAAACGGTAAACGTTATTCTGATGGTAGTGCTAATGCCTTAACTCACAAAACGTTTGAAGCAATTCAATATTACCTAATGAAAGCATCAAACGAGTTAGCGAAAGAACGCGGTGCGTGTCCTAAATTTAACGAGACAACGTATTCTCAAGGCATCATGCCGACAGATACTTACAAGCGTGACCTAGATCAGTTCTGTAATGAGCCACTTCATTTAGATTGGGATTCATTACGTGCGAGCATTAAAGAGCACGGTATGCGTAACTCTACGCTATCTGCATTGATGCCATCAGAGACATCATCACAAATCTCTAACGCAACAAATGGTATTGAGCCACCACGTGGTCATATCAGCGTTAAAGCAAGTAAAGATGGTATCTTAAAGCAAGTAGTTCCAGATTATGAAAACCTGAAAGACAACTATGAGCTACTGTGGGATATTCCATCAAACGATGGTTACCTACAGCTTGTTGGTATTATGCAAAAATTCGTTGACCAAACGATTTCTGCAAACACTAATTATGATCCATCTAAGTACGAAGGCGGTAAAGTACCTATGAAGGTGCTATTAAAAGACCTACTGACTGCTTATAAACTTGGTGTGAAGACCTTGTACTACCACAACACACGTGACGGTGCATCGGATGCTCAAGATGAGCTAACACCAGAGGTAGAAGATGACGGTTGTGCAGGCGGCGCTTGTAAAATCTAATTAAATTAATAACATAACAAAAGCGGGCTCATTTGCCCGCTTTGTCCTGACTGTTTTTTGAGAAATCACTATGTCATATACAACTTTTAGCCGAAACCATAATAACCAATTACAAGAACCGATGTTTTTCGGCCAAACTGTAAACGTGTCACGTTACGACCAACAAAAGTACCCTATCTTCGAAAAGCTAATTGAAAAACAATTATCGTTCTTTTGGCGTCCTGAAGAAGTTGACGTAAGTAAAGACCGTCTTGACTTCCAAGCGTTACCGGACCACGAAAAACACATCTTTTTAAGCAACTTGAAATATCAAACCTTGCTAGATAGTGTGCAAGGTCGTTCACCTAACGTTGCGTTACTACCCATTGTGTCTATTCCTGAGCTTGAAACTTGGATTGAAACATGGGCGTTTAGTGAAACAATTCACAGCCGTTCATACACGCATATTATTCGTAACGTTACGCAGTCTCCCGAGCTTATCTTTGATGATATCGTCAGTAACGAGAAGATCAGTGAACGTGCTGATGCGGTTACCAAATACTACGATGATTTAATCAATATGATTTCTGTTTACAATCTATATGGTGAAGGTAAACATGTGATCAACGGTGAAGAAGTAAAAGTCAGCTTATTTGACCTTAAAAAGCAACTTTACCTAGCTATGATGTCGGTTAACATTCTAGAAGCTATTCGTTTCTATGTAAGCTTTGCCTGTTCATTCGCGTTCGCAGAGCGTGAGTTAATGGAAGGTAATGCGAAAATCATCAAGCTTATTGCCCGTGATGAAGCGCTCCACTTATCTGGCACGCAACACATTCTAAATATCATGCAAGAAGGCAAAGACGATCCTGAAATGGCAATCGTTGCTGCACAATGCCGTGAAGAAGCGATTCAGATGTTTGTTGAAGCTGCTGAGCAAGAAAAAGATTGGGCTGAATACTTGTTTAAAGATGGTTCTATGATTGGCTTAAATAAAGATATCTTATGTCAATATGTTGAATACATCACAAATGCGCGTATGACAGCGGTTGGCTTACCTGCACAGTTCGAAAGTAAGAGTAACCCTATTCCATGGATCAACTCTTGGTTAGTATCAGACAACGTTCAAGTTGCTCCACAAGAAGCTGAAATTAGCTCTTACCTTGTAGGCCAAATTGATTCTCAGGTTGATGCATCAGATTTTGGTGACTTCGATCTGTAATGAGCACTAACACTACTGCAGAGGTTATCCTTGCAGGAACAGACAGCCAGAGTCTCGAATTTGATTCTGGCTGTTCATCTCTCCTTGAATGCCTAGAACAACACAAAATAGACGTCCCGTACCAATGCCGTGAAGGTTATTGTGGCGCATGCCGCGCTAAATTAGTCGAAGGTGATGTGAGTTATAACCAAGAACCACTTGCGTTTGTACGCTCAGGTGAAGTGTTGCTGTGTTGTAGTAAACCCAACGGTAAGGTAAAAATTGAGCTTTAATGCCACACAAGATCGTTTGTTTGGTAGAAGTTTTCTTTGTCTGAGACACTCACTGTCTGTTGATCTATCGTTACATCCCACTGTAAGTTTTTAGTCAAATGGCTCGCCAATTGCTCAATAAAGTTTCCATCAAAGGCAATTAAATGGCTATTATTTATCAGCTCTAATTGATGCTCATATTCCTGTAACCACTCATTGTTTAGCGTAGTTACAACCCATAGTTCGTCGACACGTTTAGCAATTTTACTCAATATTGTAAAATCAGGTTCTCCAACTGCTAGCCACATTTCATAATGCTCATCAAGGGCTTTAATTGACACATCTGGCTCACTACTTTTAAGCCGTGCGTTCATGGTTGCCATTTTATTATGAGAAAATAAGCAGTAGCTTAAAAGCTTTAACACAAAATGTTCATAGCTTTCTTGCCTATCACATGCCGTGGTGAAAACCTCTTGGTGATTTCGCTGTTCGCGCAAATCTGCAATAGTAAAATTGGCTTTAAAAACACGATTCTTATCAGACATAACGAATGTCCATCTAACTGAAACATTCTAAGTATAGTTTACGGTGTAAAATTCGCGACTTAGTTAAAAGTTATAGTATAACGTTATTGCAGATAAAAAATTGCAGTGTTATATTATATCACAACACTCAACAACAAACTTAGAAGTAGTAATAATGAAGCAAATTTCAATTCTTTCTAGTGCTGTTGCCGCTGCGCTGTTTTCTCAATCAACAATGGCTGCTGTGATCACAGGTCAAGTATTAGATAAAAATCAGCAACCTATCAGTAACGCTGAAGTTCACGTTCATGGTAAGTCACAAAGCGTTGTGACCAATAAACAAGGCCAGTTTAAAATCGATGTGGATAACAAAGGCCAATTACACATCAGCAAAGACGATTTTATCGATAAACGTGTTGAAATTAATGGTGATAATCAAAATCTAGTTATTACTCTCACGCCAACATCTGTAGAAACAGTTGTTGTCTATGCTTCTGCGCTTCATAAAAATAGCCTTGAAATGATCTCACCCGTTAACGTATTGGCTGGTGATAATCTTAAAAATAAGGCTAAGCCGACCCTAGGCGAAACACTAAAAGGCCTACCTGGTGTGAATGCTAGTTATTTTGGCCCAGTTTCATCAAGCCCAATCATTCGCGGCTTAGATGGTCCGCGTGTGAAAATCACTCAAAATGGCCTTGATAGCAGTGATGCATCACGTATAGGCCCAGATCACGCAACATCAAATGACAGCCTAGCCGCTGAACAAATTGAAGTGTTACGAGGCCCTGCCACCCTACTTTACGGCTCAGGTGCGATAGGTGGTGTGGTAAATGTTGTTGATAATCGTATTCCTACCGACAATATCGACACTTTAACAGGCGCTGCGCAATACACCCATGATACAGTATCAAACACCAATACTTATGCCGCAAAACTTGAAACCGGTAATGAAGGTTTCAACTTCCATTTTGATGGCACAAAGCGCAAAGGTCATGATTATAAAACACCAACATTCGAGCTTCCTGAAGAGCATGACGAACATGAGGGTGAAGATCATGAAGAGCACGAAACCGCTAACCGTGTAGAAAACACCTTTATCGATAGCCAAAATGTTAATTTTGGTACGAGTTATGTTGGCGACCACCTAACATTGGGTGTGTCATATGGTCGCATCGAAACAGATTACGGTATTCCCGCCCATGAACACCATCATCACGAAGAGCATGAAGAAGGTGAGCATCATGATGAAAACGAAGGTGAAGAAGAACACGAAGAGTCTGTCTTCGCGCAATTAGAGCAAGATCGCTGGCAAAGTTACATGAGCTATGCGCTACATAATAACTGGATTGAAAATATCTCACTACGTGTGGGTTACACAGACTATAAACATGCCGAAATTGAAGATGGTGCAGTTGGCACTGTGTTTTCTAACAAAACCACTGAAGCACGTGCAACCGTTGAACATAAATTAGGCCTTTGGCACGGTATGGCTGGCTACCACTACACAGAATCAGACTACGATGCTGATGGTGAAGAAGCCTTTACACCAGCAAGTGTAACTAAAACCAATGCACTATTCATGCTTGAAGAGCGTCAATTTGGTGATGTAACCGTTGAATTAGGCGCACGTATTGAGGATTACCAAATTGACTCGGCAGTTAGTATGGCAGAGCACCATCATGACCACGCTCACGAAGAGGAAGAAGGTCACGATGACGAAGAAGCAGAAATCATCAATTACAGCGAAGATTTCACAAATCTAAGTTTTTCTGCAGGTGCAATCTGGCAATATCAAGAAGGCCAAAGTGTTGCGCTTAGCGTTTCTCGTTCAGAGCGCGCGCCTCTTAGTGCTGAACTACTTTCAAATGGTGTACACATTGCAACTGGCACATATGAGTTAGGCCTTGGTTATCATATCGAAGACGGCGAAATACACTTTGAGCCTGAAGATATCGATCAAGAAACTGCAACCAACTTTGATTTAAGTTTCCGCCGCTTTATTGGTGACTTTGGTTACACCGTTAACTTTTTCTACAACGACATTGAAAACTACTATTACCAGCAAAGTACTGGGCTCGTATTCGATGAAGAGCACGGTCTAGAGTCAGCAGCAGAGGCTGACGAAGACGCAATGGCGGTGTATCAATTTGCAAGTAAAGATGCAAAACTTTATGGTATTGAGTTTGACGTCCACTACCAAGTGTCACCTAGCACATTGGTTAAAGTGTTTGGTGATTCAACAACTGCTAAATTAAAAGATGGCGAAGGTTACCTACCACGTATTCCAGCAAACAAACTTGGTTCTGAACTACAGTATACTGTTGGCGGTTGGCAATTTAGCCTAGCAGGCACTCATTATTTTGAGCAGTCAGATATTACCGCTTATGAAACAAAAACTGACGGTTATACCCTGTTTGATGCATCGGCAAATTACCAACTTGATTTAGGCCCTGTCGATACGCAGCTGTACATTAATGCTGATAACTTAACGGATGAACTAGGTTTCGTTCACAGTTCATTTATTAAAGAAAAAGCACCACTACCTGGTCGCAACTTTAGCTTAGGTATTCGCGGCTATTTTTAATCACTTTTAATAGTTATAAAAAAACCCTTTCACTTTAAAAGTGAAAGGGTTTTTTATTAAGCTTAGAAACTTAAACAATTAGTTAAAAGTTTAGCCCTTTTGTTCAATCTTTGCCCATGAATCACGAAGACCCACAGTTTGATTAAATACTAGTGAGTCGGCTTTGTTATCACGACAGAAATAGCCCATGCGTTCAAACTGGAAGCCCTGCTCTGCTTGTGCATTAGCAAGAGACGGTTCAAGTTTCGCGTTAGCAAGAACCACGAGTGATTCTGGATTTAGCGTTGCATTGAAGTCTTCAGCAGCAGCTGGGTTTGGTACGTTAAATAAACGGTCGTATAAACGTACTTCAGCGGTGATTGACTCACTGGCTGATACCCAATGGATTACACCTTTAACTTTACGGCCATCGCTTGGGTTTTTACCTAGCGTTTCTGGATCGTAAGAACAGAAAATAGTGGTGATTTCACCGTTCTCGTCTTTTTCAACACGCTCAGCTTTAATTACATAAGCACCACGTAAACGTACTTCTTTATCAAGTACTAAACGTTTAAACTTATTATTTGCTTCTTCACGGAAGTCTTCACGCTCAATATAAATCTCACGTGTGAAAGGCACATCACGACGGCCCATCTCTTCTTTATTCGGGTGATTGGCAACTGATAAAGTCTCTACTTTATCTGCATCATAGTTTTCGATAACAATCTTCACCGGATCAAGAACAGCCATTGCACGCGGTGCATGCTCATTAAGATCTTCACGGATACACGCTTCAAGCATACCCATTTCAACCATGTTTTCTTGCTTGGTGATACCGATGCGAGAACAGAATTCACGTACTGATGCAGGTGTATAACCGCGACGACGCAGACCAGCAATCGTTGGCATACGTGGGTCGTCCCAGCCTTCAACATGACCATTAACCACTAAGTCGTTTAATTTACGCTTAGACATAATGGTGTATTCAAGGTTTAATCGTGAAAACTCGATTTGCTGTGGGTGACACTCAAGGCTGATGTTATCTAATACCCAATCGTATAAACGACGGTTATCTTGGAACTCAAGCGTACATAGTGAATGCGTGATACCTTCTAGTGCATCTGAAATACAGTGCGTGAAGTCGTACATTGGGTAAATACACCACTTATCACCTGTTTGGTGGTGGTGAGCAAAACGTACACGGTATAAAATCGGATCACGCAATACCATGAATGAACTTGCCATATCGATTTTAGCACGCAGTACACACTCGCCTTCTTTGAATTCGCCATTACGCATTTTTTCAAATAGCGCTAGGTTTTCTTCTACTGGCGTATCACGGTACGGGCTATTTTTACCTGGCTCTTTTAAAGTACCACGGTATTCACGTGCTTGATCTGGCGATAAGAAACACACATACGCAAGGCCTTTTTCGATAAGCTCAACAGCATAGCCGTATAACGCATCGAAATAGTTAGATGAATACTTAATTTCACCATCCCACTGAAAACCTAACCACTGCACATCTTCTTTAATTGAATTTACGTAATTGATGTCTTCTTTTTCTGGATTCGTATCATCAAAACGTAAGTTACAAAGACCTTGATAATCTTGGGCAATACCAAAATTTAAACAGATAGACTTTGCATGACCAATGTGTAAAAAACCGTTTGGTTCAGGTGGAAAACGCGTGTGTGTAGTCGCATGCTTACCGCTTGCGAGATCTTCGTCGATACGCGTTCTAATAAAGTTACTTGGGCGATTCTCAATTTCCGCCATAGGAGCATAATCCTCAAAATATTGCATGGTGACAAAACTAATGCATTATTACAAAAACAAACCCTAACATACAGTAGTTGAGCCATGTTTATTGAAGATAATAAGCCGATTATTGAATACATTGTTTACAGACGCTGCAAAATCGGTAAAAAAATTGTTCTAACGCAATAAAATGATCATTGACTAGCGATATAGTGCCGTCAGTTTCACTACCAATAAGGAAAAAAGATGGCTTCGCTCAATCAACATAGAGTCTATATTCCAAGCTCTGCGCGTGCTAACCAGTATGTGCTAGTTGAGTTTAAACCTACTGATGAGTTTTTTGCACAGTTTAGTAATGTAAGCTGTGCTTATAAGCGTCTTGCAAGGGAGTTATTTGCACTATGTGATGAATATGAACTGCACAATGTACATCTGATCGCTAACGATAAGTTACCTGTCGTTCGTTACCATGATGAGGCATATAGTTTAGAAACCGCTAAGCAGATTTTGTTTTTCTATAACCCACAATACCACGAAGCACATAATGTGTTTGCCGCTAATGATGTAAAATGCAAAAAAATTCGTTTATTATTTTTGGCTACAGGTGAAGATATTCGTGCTAATGCAGCAAGTTTTCACCATAACGTACAGCGCGTAATAAACTCATTACAAGAAAAGCTATTAAGCGGCCAACCTCCACTTAAAATTCGCGATCACCAGCATCTTACTTATGATTTATTTGCTAAAGCAAAAGGTCACAAAGAAAGCTATGGCTATAAATTGCGTAGCTTATATCCACGCTATCAATCTCGCCAATGTCATTTACCAACACAGCACAGTGAAATGACTTATGCTGGGTTTTCTATTCCAGTAACCCGCGCGATTAAAACGCAATTTCAACATATGTTGAATGAAGAGAATTACACGCAATTTTATCAATATATTTTTGATGCATTTAAACGAGCTTGCGAAAAACGAGCGCTAACCCTTGGTGCTTTTATCGCTAATGGTACCCGCCCTATTGTTCGTAATAGCAATATTGATAACGCACAAAGTAACAGTGAACTGCAAAAGCTAACCTTTGATTGCAGCTCAGAGCAAGTGCAATTACAACATTATTGGGATGCAAATCAACTTGTTGATTCTCTACATTTTGTGATTGCCGCAGCCGATAAAGACAAGCATGACATTGGTTATGGTAAGTTTATGAATCAAGTGCAAAGCGCAATTAATGAAGTAACTGACGAGCTGGCCTTTAATCCAACGCGCCAAGATTTACGTGTGCGCTTTTATCAGCACATTAACTATGAGTATTAATTAAATACAATATATAGAATTAGAGGTGACGCACATGCGTCACCTTTTTTATAGCAATCCACTCAGTTGTCCTATCAACGGTTTTTACTTAGTTTAGTAAGGTCCAGTCGCAGCACTTTAGAACGGCGCTCATAGTTATACAGTGCCTTTTTCTTCGCCGGTAACTCATCAACGGTCACTAATTCAAAGCTTTGTTCTAAAAACCAATGAATACTGCGTGTGGTTAAAGCGAATAAATGCGAGTAACCCGCACGTTTGGCTTTATTAATAATAAAACGCAGTAGGTAACTCCCTCTATCTGCATCTCGGTACTGTGGATGAACAGCCAGACTTGCAAACTCCCCCACTTGTTCTTCAGCAAATGGGTATAAAGCGGCACAGGCGATAATTAAACCATCACGCTCAATGACAGTAAATTGCTCTATTTCTATCTCAAGCTGCTCTCTAGAACGCCTAACTAAATAGCCCTGCTCTTCAAGCGGTCTGATCAGATTAATAATCCCGGTAATATCAGATATTGTTGCACTACGTAACTGTTCAGAGCTTTGCGGCGCGATTTGCGTACCAATGCCATCTAATGAGAAAAGCTCTTGTAATAATGCGCCATCTTCTTTGTAACTAACTAAATGACAACGATGTACGCCGCCACGACATGCATCAATGGCCGCTTGTAAGAATACCGTTGCACTTAAACATGAATCAGGTTGATTACGGTAGTTTGCTAAGACAGATTCTGCCTCATTTGGCATAAGCTCGGCAATTGCTTCACCGTTTTCATCCAAGATACCGGCCTCTTTACAAAAACCGAGCATTTTGTCAGCGCGCAGTTTTAATGCAACCTGAGTGGCAATTTCTTCAGCAGTTAAATTAAAACTTTCACCTGTCACTGAGGCGGCAATCGGACCAAGTAGTACGATACTGTTATTGTTTAATTGATGACGAATCCCTTCAACATCAATACGTCTTACACGGCCTGAGTGATGATAATCAATGCCTTCGTCAACTCCTAAAGGCTGAGCAATAACAAAATTACCGCTGACCACATTCAAGTATGAACCAGTCATAGGAGTACTACTTAAAGACGTAGATAAACGCGCGGTTATATCGAACTGCATTGCACCCGCAACTTTCTTTATTACATCAAAAGTCGCGTTATCAGTAACACGTATTTCATTATGAAACTGACTAGTTATGCCAAATTCTTGCAGTGCCGCATTGAACTGTGGCCTTGCACCAAACACTAAAACAATTTTGATACCTAAGCTCGTTAATAATGCAACATCATTAATGATGCTACGACAACCTGGCTGATCAATTGCTTCTCCGCCGAGCATTACAACGAAAGTTTTACCTCGGTGAGCATTAACATAAGGAGTTGACTGGCGAAATCCATCTACCAATTCTGTGGTACGCACGTGATATTTACCTTTTTTAATAACAGCGTTTTATATAAAAACAAATAAACAAGGTATCAGTGTATGGAATTTTTATTCACAAATAAAGCATTATTATTCTTAATTTAAAGCTAGAATTTTCGTGCACAAACTAGGAAACTCTCAGATACAAAAAAGGCCCGCATAAGCGAGCCTTTTTTAAGAGATTAAAACTGATTACCAGCCTGTTTTCTCTTTAAGTGCAGCACCGATGTCAGCTAGTGAACGTACAGTTTTTACGCCAGCAGCTTCTAATGCAGCAAATTTCTCATCAGCAGTACCTTTACCACCTGCGATGATTGCACCTGCGTGACCCATGCGCTTACCTGGAGGAGCCGTAACACCTGCAATGTAAGAAACAACTGGTTTAGTCACGTTGTGCTTGATGTATTCTGCAGCTTCTTCTTCTGCAGTACCACCGATTTCACCGATCATTACGATTGCTTCAGTTTGCTCGTCTTTTTCGAACATTTCTAAAACGTCGATGAAGTTAGTGCCAGGGATTGGGTCACCACCGATACCAACACATGTTGATTGGCCGAAACCAGCGTCAGTAGTTTGTTTAACCGCTTCGTAAGTTAAAGTACCAGAACGTGATACGATACCTACTTTACCAGGCTTGTGGATGTGACCAGGCATGATACCGATCTTCGTTTCACCCGGAGTGATAACACCTGGGCAGTTAGGACCGATCATACGAACACCAGTTTGCTCAAGCTTAACTTTAACGTCAACCATGTCTAGTGTTGGGATACCTTCAGTGATACAAACGATAAGCTCGATGCCAGCATCGATAGCTTCTAAGATTGCATCTTTACAGAAAGCTGCTGGTACATAGATAACTGATGCAGTTGCACCAGTTGCTTCAACAGCGTCACGTACTGTGTTGAATACTGGAAGACCAAGGTGCGTTTGACCGCCTTTACCTGGGCTTACACCACCAACCATTTGTGTACCGTACTCAAGCGCTTGCTCAGAGTGGAAAGTACCTTGGCCACCTGTGAAACCTTGACAGATAACTTTTGTATCTTTATTGATTAATACAGACATTATTTGCCCTCCGCAGCAGCAACAACTTTTTCAGCTGCGTCTGTTAGTGATTCAGCAGCGATGATGTTAAGGTCAGAATTAGCAAGTACTTCACGACCTAGTTCAGCGTTAGTACCTTCTAAACGTACTACTACAGGAACGTTTACGCCTACTTCTTTAACTGCGCCAATGATACCTTCAGCGATCATGTCACAACGTACGATACCACCAAAGATGTTAACTAAAACAGCTTTAACGTTGTCGTCAGATAAGATGATCTTGAATGCTTCAGATACACGCTCTTTAGTAGCACCACCACCAACATCTAGGAAGTTAGCTGGCTTACCACCGTGTAGGTTTACGATGTCCATAGTACCCATTGCAAGGCCTGCACCGTTAACCATACAACCAACGTTACCGTCTAGTGCAACGTAGTTAAGCTCGAAGCTTGCAGCGTGAGCTTCACGTGCATCTTCTTGTGAAGGATCGTGCATTTCACGGATTTTAGGTTGACGGTAAAGCGCGTTACCATCTACACCGATTTTACCGTCTAGACAGTGAAGGTTACCTTCGTCTGTAATTACTAGCGGGTTGATTTCTAATAGTGCGAAATCGAAATCGTTGAACATGTTAGCAAGACCCATGAAGATCTTAACGAACTGTTTCATTTGAGTAGGGTTTAAACCTAGTTTGAAGCCTAATTCACGAGCTTGGTATGCTTGTGGACCAACTAGTGGATCGATCTCAGCTTTGTGAATTAGTTCTGGAGTTTCTTCTGCAACTTGCTCGATTTCAACACCACCTTCAGTAGATGCCATGAAAACAACTTTACGAGAAGCACGATCTACTACAGCGCCAAGGTATAATTCGTTAGCGATGTCAGTGCAGCTTTCAACAAGGATTTTAGCTACTGGCTGACCATTTTCGTCTGTTTGGTAAGTAACTAAGTTTTTACCTAACCAGTTCGCAGCGAACTCTTTTACTTCGTCGATTGTTTTAACTAGCTTAACACCGCCAGCTTTACCACGGCCACCTGCGTGAACCTGTGTTTTAACAACCCACATATCACCGCCGATTTTCTCAGCAGCTGCTGCAGCTTCTTCAGGTGTATCGCAAGCGAAACCTTGAGAAACTGGTAAACCATATTCGGCAAAAAGTTGTTTTGCCTGATACTCATGCAAATTCATGATGCTTTATCCAATTTTTTATACTAAAAGAGCTGAATATTTATGCAAAATAAACAGCTATCCCAAATTGCGCACTTAGTATAAATCCCAAGGCTCCACATGAAAACCCCAGTTAGACCAAAGGCGCAAAAAAAAAGCTGTGAACAGGGTTCACAGCTTAGTTTTTATACAACCAGATTAAACATCTAGTAGTAAACGAGTTGGATCTTCAAGTAACTCTTTAATTGTTACTAGGAAGCCTACTGATTCTTTACCATCGATTTGGCGGTGATCGTAAGATAACGCTAAATACATCATTGGTAAGATTTCAACTTTACCGTTAACAGCCATTGGGCGATCTTGGATTTTATGCATACCCAAGATTGAAGACTGTGGCAAGTTGATGATAGGTGTAGAAAGTAATGAACCGAATACACCACCGTTAGTAATTGTGAAGTTACCACCAGTCATGTCTTCGATAGATAGTTTACCGTCACGACCTTTAAGTGCTAATTCACGGATACCTTTTTCGATTTCTGCCACTGATAGCTTGTCACAGTCTTTAAGAACTGGTGTAACAAGACCACGTGGAGTTGAAACCGCAATGCTGATGTCGAAGTAGTTATGATAAACGATATCATCACCATCGATAGATGCATTCACCTCAGGGAAACGCTTAAGTGCTTCAGTAACTGCTTTCACGTAGAAAGACATGAAACCTAAACGGATCCCATGACGCTTTTCGAACACTTCTTGATACTGCTTACGAAGATCCATGATTGGCTTCATGTTAACTTCGTTGAATGTAGTTAACATTGCAGTTGAGTTTTTCGCTTCAAGAAGACGATTAGCGATAGTTTTACGTAAACGTGTCATAGGAACACGTTTTTGTGTACGGTCACCCATAGGTGCTGCTGGCGCTGCTTCAGCTTTTGGTGCTGCTGCAGGAGCTTTTAAGAATGTATCGACATCTTCTTTAGTCACACGACCGTTTTTGCCTGTGCCTTTGATTTTAGATGCATCAAGACCTTTCTCAGCGATTAAACGACGAACTGATGGTGTTAACACATCAGAGCTATCATTTGATTCGCTTGCAGTAGCCTCTTCAGCTTTTGCTGCAGGTGCTTTAGCTGGTGCTGCGCCCGCTTTAACTGTACCAATTACTTGCTCACCAAGTACTGTTTCGCCTTCAGCGTGAATGTGCTCACCCATGATACCGTCTTCTTGAGCAACCACTTCAAGAACAACTTTATCAGTTTCGATATCAACTAGGTTTTGATCGCGAGTTACCGCTTCACCTGGTTGAACATGCCAAGTAGCAATTGTCGCGTCTGCGACTGATTCTGGAAGTACAGGTACTTTAATGTCCACTTCTTTACCTTCTGATGCTGGTGCTGATTGCGCCTCTGGCGCGTCTTCTGATTTTGCTGGTGCAGATTCTTTGGCAGAGTCGTCACTTGCTGGTGCAGCATCTGCATCACCAAGTAATGCAATTACTTGCTCGCCAAGTACCGTTGCACCTTCTTCTTGTGAAATTTCAGTGATTACACCATCGTTTGGTGCAACAACTTCTAAAACAACTTTATCTGTTTCGATATCAACCAAGTTTTGGTCGCGGCTTACTTTGTCGCCAACACTTACGTGCCATGTTGCAACAGTAGCATCAGCAACCGACTCAGGAAGTACAGGAACTTTAATTTCTGTGCTCATTGCTTATCCTTTCTTTTCAATAGTAAGCGCGTCTGCAACGAGCGCTTGTTGTTCTTTATTATGCACTGACATGTAACCACACGCTGGTGATGCTGATGCTTTACGACCTGCGTAAGTTAATTTAGCACCTTCAGGAATTGCATCAACAAAATGATGTTGAGAACAATACCATGCACCTTGGTTTTGCGGCTCTTCTTGACACCAAACAAAATCTTTAACGTGTTGGTAACGTTGCATGATTGTATCCATCTCTGCGTGTGGGAATGGATATAATTGTTCTACACGAACAATAGCAATGTTATTTAATTCTTGTTTACGACGCTCTTGTAGTAATTCGTAATAAACTTTACCACTACAGAATACAACGCGTTCTACTTTATCTGCTGCAATATCATCGATTTCATCGATCATATTGTGGAACACACCTTCAGATAATTCTTCAAGTGTTGAAGTTGCCAGCGGATGACGAAGTAGTGACTTAGGTGTCATAACAATCAATGGACGACGTAAAGGACGTACAGATTGACGACGAAGCATTGCATAAACTTGCGCTGGTGTTGAAGGCACACACACTTGCATATTGTGATCAGCACACAATTGTAAGAAACGCTCAAGACGTGCCGAGCTATGCTCTGGGCCTTGACCTTCATAACCATGTGGAAGTAAACATGTAAGACCACATAAACGGCCCCACTTTTGTTCACCTGAACTTAAGAATTGGTCAAATACAACTTGTGCACCGTTAGCGAAGTCACCAAATTGTGCTTCCCACATTACAAGTGAAGTTGGTTCAGCTGTTGCGTAACCATATTCAAATGCAAGTACCGCTTCTTCAGAAAGTACTGAGTCGTATACTTCAAATGAACCTTGTTTTTCGCTGATGTTTTGCAGCGGCAAGTAGGTTGATGCATCTTTTTGGTTATGGATAACAGCATGACGGTGGAAGAAAGTACCACGACCTGAGTCTTGACCTGTTAAACGGATATCTGTGCCCGCATCAACAAGTGAAGCATAAGCTAGCGTTTCAGCCATACCCCAATCAAGTGGTTTTTCACCTGATGCCATTAGCTTACGGTCGTCGTAAATTTTCTTAACACGCGACTGAGCTTTATGGTTCTCTGGGTAGCTTGATACTTTTTCACCAAGTTCTTTTAGTTTTTCAACAGAAAGTTTTGCATCGTACTCAACATCCCAATCGTGACCAACGAATTTAGCCCAATCTGAAGAGTGAGATGTTTCTGGTTGAATTTCTTCAACAACACAGTTACCGCCATCAAGACCGTTACGGTACTCATCAGCAAGTGCTTTGACTTCATCTTCTGTAAATGAACCTTCAGACACAAGTTGGTCAGCATAAATTAGGCGTGGAACTGGGTGTTTTTTGATTTTCTGGTACATAAGTGGTTGAGTCGCATTCGGCTCATCCGCTTCGTTATGACCATGACGGCGATAACATACTAAATCAATTACAACGTCACGCTTGAATTGATTTCTGAAATCAAGTGCGATTTGAGTAACAAATGCAACCGCTTCTGGATCGTCAGAATTAACGTGGAAAATAGGTGCCTGAACCATTTTCGCAATGTCAGTACAGTATGGTGTAGAACGAACATCCGCTTGTTTTGACGTTGTAAAACCAACTTGGTTGTTTACCACGATACGGATACTACCACCACAACTAAATGCATTAGTTTGCGATAAGTTAAATGTTTCTTGAACAACACCTTGACCTGCGATTGCAGAGTCACCGTGAATAGTAATTGGTAATGCTTTAATACCTGACTTATCACCTAAACGGTCTAAACGAGCGCGTACCGAACCCATAACTACTGGGTTAACGATTTCAAGGTGAGATGGGTTAAACGCAAGTGCCATATGCACGTTGCCACCCTTTGTAGCGAAGTCAGATGAATAACCCATGTGATATTTAACATCACCTGAGCTTAAAGTATCTTTGTGTTTACCAGCGAACTCATCGAATAATTCTGATGGGTTTTTACCTAAAACGTTCACTAGTACGTTCAAGCGACCGCGGTGAGCCATACCAATAACAGCTTCTTTTTGTCCGCTTTCACCTGCACGATGAATTAGTTCTTTAAGCATTGGTACCAACGCATCACCACCTTCAAGTGAGAAACGTTTTGCACCAGGGAACTTAGCCCCTAAATATTTTTCAAGGCCATCTGCAGCTGTTAATCCTTTAAGGATACGTAGCTTTTCTTCTTTAGAGAACGTTGGACGAGATTGCACTGATTCTAAACGCTGTTGTAACCAACGTTTTTCTTCAGTTGAAGTGATGTGCATATACTCTGCACCAACTGAACCACAATACGTGGTCTTAAGTGCTTGGTATAGCTCACCTAAAGGCATGGTGTCGCGACCTACGGCAAACGAACCCACATTGAATTCACGGTCAAAATCAGCTTCAGATAAATCGTGGTATTCAAGTTCAAGATCTCGAACTCGTTCGCGTTCCCAGATACCTAATGGATCTAGGTTAGCATTTTGGTGACCACGGAAACGGAAAGCATTAATAAGTTGTAGCACTTTGACCTGTTTAGGATCGCCAGAGCCACCCTCTGCTACCACTACTTCTCTATGCTTGTTTTTAGCAAGCTCCGCAAATTGTGAACGAACCTCTGAATGTTTTACGTCAACATCCACACCATCTACTTTTGGTAATTGTTCGAACACTTCTCGCCATTCTTCTGGCACAGAAGTCGCATCATCTAAGTACGCTTCATAAAGCTCTTCTACGTAAGCAACGTTTCCGCCGTTTAAGTGAGAAGATTCTAGCCATGCCTTCATCACACCTTCGTGCATTTATAAGCCCTTTTCTTTAGCGCAGAAATTAATTGTTGTAAAAACAAGGTGGTTAATCACTTAACCACCTTACATATTCAAGCTTTAAACAGCGCGGTTTAAAAGCATTGATTTGATTTGTCCAATTGCTTTAGTCGGATTAAGACCTTTAGGACACACGCTAACACAGTTCATAATACTGTGACAACGGAACACGCTGAACGCATCGTCAAGATCTGCAAGACGCTCTTCAGTCGCTGTATCGCGGCTATCAGCCAAGAAACGATACGCATGAAGAAGACCCGCAGGACCGATGAACTTGTCTGGATTCCACCAGAACGAAGGACACGATGTAGAACAACATGCACATAAAATACACTCATATAAGCCATCTAACTTATCACGTTCTTCGATAGATTGAAGACGCTCACCCGCCGCTGGCGTGTCATTAATTAGATAAGGCTTAACTTTTTCGTATTGAGTGTAGAACTGACTCATGTCAATAACAAGGTCACGTACCACAGGTAAACCAGGTAATGGACGAATTACGATTTTACCTTTGCCACCTTTAAGTAGCGTTGATAAAGGAGTAATACATGCTAAACCGTTTTTACCATTCATGTTGATACCGTCAGAACCACACACACCTTCACGGCATGAACGACGGAATGATAATGTTGGATCTTGCTCTTTTAGTTTCATTAGAGCATCCAAAACCATCATATCTTGGCCTTCTTGCGTTTCTAGCGTGAAGTCCTGCATACGTGGTGCATTATCAACATCTGGATTGTAACGATAAACGGAAAATTGTACTTGTGCCATCGTCTCGCTCCTAGTATGTACGTGCTTTAGGTGGGAAAGCTTCACGCAGTTTCGGCGCGTAGTTTACTTCACGTTTTGTCATTTCATCTGTAACTGGGTTAAAGATAGAGTGACATAACCAGTTATCGTCATCACGATCTGGGAAGTCAAAACGAGAATGTGCACCACGGCTTTCTGTACGGAAGTTTGCAGCTACTGCAGTTGAGTAAGCTGTTTCCATTAAGTTGTCTAACTCTAGACATTCGATACGCGCAGTGTTGAACTCTGTTGACTTGTCGTCAAGACGAGCATACTGCAGACGTTCACGAATTTCTTTAAGCTCTTTAAGACCTGTAGCCATTGCATCACCTTCACGGAACACCGAGAAGTTAAGCTGCATACACATTTGTAGGTCTTTCTTGATTTGAACTGGGTCTTCACCTTGGCCAGCTTTAGAGCTTTCCCAACGGTTGAAGCGCGCAAGTGATGCTTCAAGGTCTGATTCAGACGCATCTTTACCTGCTTCAACACCATTTAGGTATTTACCTAAGAAGTTACCAGCTGCACGTCCGAACACAACTAAGTCAAGAAGTGAGTTACCACCTAGGCGGTTAGCACCGTGTACAGATACACAGGCAATTTCACCCACAGCGAATAAACCTTCAACTACTTTCTCTTGACCATTTGCATCGATTTGTAATGCTTGACCATTTACGTTAGTTGGTACACCACCCATCATGTAGTGACATGTTGGAATTACTGGAATTGGTTCTTTAGCTGGGTCAACGTGTGCGAATGTTTTCGCAAGGTCACATACACCAGGAAGACGTAAATTAAGCGTCTCTTCACCTAAGTGGTCAAGTTTAAGCTTGATATGTGGACCGTAAGGACCATCGCAACCACGACCTTCACGGATCTCAGTCATCATTGAACGAGCAACAACGTCACGAGATGCTAAGTCTTTAGCATTTGGCGCGTAACGTTCCATGAAGCGTTCGCCGTCTTTGTTTAGAAGGTAACCACCTTCACCACGACAACCTTCAGTTACTAGTACACCAGCGCCTGCGATACCTGTTGGGTGGAATTGCCACATTTCCATATCTTGCAATGCAACACCAGCACGGGTTGCCATACCAACGCCGTCACCTGTATTGATGTGTGCGTTAGTTGTTGATGCGTAGATACGACCTGCACCACCTGTTGCTAAAACAACGGCTTTTGATTTGAAGTAAACAACTTGGCCTGATTCAATGTCGATTGCTGTACAACCAACAACATGACCATCGCTGTTTTTAACTAAATCTAGTGCATACCACTCTGAAAATACGTTTGTTTTGTTTTTAACGTTTTGCTGGTAAAGACAGTGTAACAGTGCGTGACCAGTACGGTCAGCTGCTGCTGCAGTACGTGCTGCTTGTTCACCACCAAAGTTTTTCGACTGACCGCCGAAAGGACGTTGATAAACACGGCCATTTTCAAAACGAGAAAATGGTAAGCCCATGTTTTCTAATTCAGTAATAGCTTCTGGGCCTGTTTTACACATATATTCGATAGCGTCTTGGTCACCGATAAAATCAGAACCTTTAACAGTATCGTACATGTGCCATTCCCAGTTATCTTCATGCGAGTTACCTAACGCAACAGTAATGCCGCCTTGTGCTGACACAGTGTGAGAACGTGTAGGGAAAACTTTAGAGATAAGTGCACAGGTTTTGCCTGATTCAGTAATAGCAAGTGCTGCGCGCATACCCGCGCCGCCTGCACCAATTACTACTGCGTCAAATTCACGAACAGAATAATTCACTTAAACACCCCATAAAACGATTAGACCAATTGCTACGTAAGCAACGGCCATAAGGTTTAATACAAAGCCTAAAACAGCACGTAATTTCGCATTTTTGACATAGTCAGTTAGAACTTGCCAAAGACCGATACGGGTGTGAACCATAATGCAAACAAGGGCAATTAGTGTAGACCCTTTCATTGCTAGATTAGAGAATAGGCCTTGCCAGGCTTCAAAAGTGACTTCTGGTGTACATAAAAAATAGCCGATAATAAAAATCGCATATGCGCTGATTATTAATGCTGTTGTACGAAGTGATACAAAATCTTGTACACCATCACGTTTAAGAGTTGCTTGATTTAAAACCATATCCACACTCCTGCTAGAATTGCAGCTACAACACCTAAAGCCATCGCAACTTTAGCGCTGAAGTTACCTGATTCAAGTTCTTCCCAGTGACCCATATCCATAATGATGTGACGAACACCACCGATTAGGTGATATGCCAACACAGAAATGGTACCCCACGCTATGAATTTGGCAATGAATCCGCTGAACAGACCCTTGACGAATTCAAAACCTTCTGGAGAAGAAAGAGACTCAGACCAAGCCCAAATGACAAACGTTAAAGCAAAAAATAGTGCCACACCGGTGACGCGGTGAAGAATTGATGCTTTAGCCGTTGCCGGCATAGATATAGTTGTTAGATCTAGATTTACAGGTCTTTGCTTTTTCACAGTTACTTGCCCATCTTGCCCACTTAGGAGCTCATCTACTTGTTTTTCTAAACCCATCAAAATGAATTTCGATGGAACTATCTAAGTAAACCGTGTTGATACACAAAAAGTTCACACTTATGCAAAACTTAAATGTAAAAATAAAGTTTACCTACAGACAATACGGTATAAAACCTTGGATAGTATATATAGCCAAAGGTCTTTTTACAATTCTTGTTTAGTAAGAGTCGTTTGCGAATTAGCCAATGGTATAATATTTAATCCTGGCAGAATATTTATTATCCATTTATGCATAATGTTTATAAAAATTGACTTTACACCCCTCTTTCACGTTAAAATGAAAAGAATGTGCTTAAACAGATTCAGAACATAACAATCAGAGTTGTTATCTTAATAGGAGATAAATAGATGGCGGATAATAAAGCCACGGTCCATATTGATGGTCTTGATCCAATCGAACTTCCAATTTACCAAGGCACTGCTGGCCAAGACGTAATCGACGTACGTACGTTAGGTTCTCATGGCTACTTCACTTACGACCCAGGTTTCATGTCGACCGGTTCTTGTGAATCTTCAATCACTTATATCGACGGCGGTAAAGGTGTATTACTACACCGTGGTTACCCAATTGAGCAACTAGCTGATGAGTCTAACTACATCGAAGTTTGCTACTTACTGTTAAACGGCGAATTACCAACTAAAGAACAATACGATGAGTTTGCAAAAGAAATCACGCATAGCACTATGCTTGATACTAAAATCGCAAACTTCTTCCAAGGTTTCCGTTTTGATGCTCACCCTATGGCGATGCTATGTGGTGTTGTAGGTGCTTTATCTTCTTTCTATCACGAAGATTTAGACATCACTGATGCAACACAACGTAAAACTAGTGCAATCAAACTAATTGCTAAGTTACCAACAATCGCTGCTATGGCTTACAAATACAACGTAGGTCAACCGTTTGTACACCCGCGTAACGACTTAAGCTTCGCTGAAAACTTCTTACACATGATGTTCTCAGTACCTGCTGAAGAATATAAAGTTAGCCCTGTTCTTGCTAAAGCAATGGATAAAATCTTCATGCTTCACGCAGACCACGAGCAAAACGCTTCAACGTCAACTGTACGTTTAGCTGGTTCATCAGGTGCAAACCCTTACGCGTGTATCGCGGCTGGTATCGCATCTTTATGGGGTCCTGCGCACGGTGGTGCTAACGAAGCATGTCTTAACATGTTAGAAGAAATCGGTTCAGTAGACCGTATCGACGAATACGTTGCTAAAGCAAAAGATAAGTCAGATCCATTCCGTCTTATGGGCTTCGGTCACCGTGTATACAAAAACTTCGATCCACGTGCGACAGTAATGCGTCAAACATGTCACGAAGTACTAGCTGAGCTAAACATTCAAGATCCACTTCTTGATATCGCAATGAAGCTTGAGCAAATTGCACTAGAAGACCCATACTTCGTTGAGAAGAAACTTTACCCTAACGTAGACTTCTACTCAGGTATCATCTTAAAAGCTATCGGTATTCCAACAAGCATGTTCACTGTAATCTTTGCAATGTCACGTACTGTTGGTTGGATCTCTCACTGGGATGAGATGCTTTCTCAACCTGGTCACAAGATCAGCCGTCCTCGTCAGTTATACACTGGTGAAACTTCACGCGATTACGTACCAACAGACAAGCGTTAATACGAATTTGCGTTTAAAAAAGGCCGCTATGCGGCCTTTTTTGTTGCCCTGCACTTGTCTATTTGTGCAAAGTAATTAAAATCGTCGCATTCTCGTAGCTTAAGGCCTTCCATGTTCGATATTGCAAAAATACGCGCTGACTTTCCATTACTGAATGAAACGGTTAATGAGCAGCCTCTGGTGTATTTAGACTCAGCAGCGACCTCACAAAAGCCACAAGCAGTTATTGATGCCCTTGCCCGTTTTTATAGTCATGAGAATGCCAATGTACATCGTGGCCGTCATACACTCAGTGAAAACGCGACCCGCCAATATGAACACACCAGAACGCTACTTGCAGATTATTTTTCTGTTAAAGCCAATGAGTTAGTGTGGACCAAAGGAGCGACTGAATCTATTAATTTAATCGCAAATGGTCTGGCTTCGCGGCTTAAACCAGGCGATAAAATTGCTATCTCTGCGATTGAACATCACGCCAACATAGTGCCATGGCAACAACTAGCAAAGCGTACTGGTGCAGAACTGATTATTTTACCTATTGAAGATGACTTGGTCATTGATAGCGTAAGGTGCAGTGAGTTTATAAAACTGTATCAGCCTAAGATAGTTGCTGTTACTCATGCATCAAATACATTAGGTAATATCACTGATTTAGCGCCTATCATTACAGCATGTAAAGCCATTAATGCTATTTCTGTGATTGATGGTGCGCAGGCTGCGATGCATTTACGCCCTAATCTACAAGAAATTTCTTGTGACTTTTACGTATTTTCTGCCCACAAAATGCTCGGGCCTACAGGTCTGGGTGGTCTTTATGGACGTTTCGAGCTGTTAAATTCGCTCGATGTTTATCAAACCGGTGGCGAAATGATCGAAACAGTGAGCCTCACGCAAAGCACTTTTCGGGATGCACCGGGTAAATTTGAAGCAGGAACACCTAATATTGCGGGTGTAATCGCCTTTAGTGAGGCAATAAAGTATTTAACATCGTTAGATTTTCAGCAAATGCGTCAACATGAGCATACAGTTTTTGACTATGCGATAAAACAATTATCAGCTATTGATGGTATTAATATCTATTCAAACCAAATACATAACATTGGTAACATTAGTTTTAATTATCGCGATGAACATCCCTTCGATTTAGCCACTCTGCTTGATGGGTTTGGTGTGGCCGTGCGCAGTGGCCACCATTGCACACAACCTATAATGAGCCATTTGCACATTCCTGGTACAGTAAGAGCAAGCTTTGCGTTATATAACAATAAAGATGATGTAGATGCGTTTATTGATGCTCTTAAAAACAGTATTGAGTTATTAGATTAAATTTGGATAAGTTATGAATTCAACGTTTGAAGCCGTTAGTAAAAACATTGAAACAGCTGCAGGTTGGCAGCAAAAATACCGCCAGATAATGCTATTAGGTAAGCAATTACCAGTTATGCCAGAAGTGCTTAAAGTAGATGATGCCCTAGTTAAAGGCTGCGAAAGTAAAGTGTGGCTATATATCGACTTTGATCATACAGAAAATAGCCTTGTTTTAGCTGGTGATTCAGATACCCGTATCGTTAAAGGACTATTGGCTTTAATTTTAGCCTTATACAATGGTCTAACACCGGAACAAGCAGCACAAATAAATGCCTATGATGAATTTGAACGACTCGGTCTAATTAGCCATTTAAGCCCTTCTCGCGGCAATGGCATCAAAGCCATGGTTGATAAAATTCAAACCATGGCTGAGCAAAACCGCTAAATGTTATAAAGAACGCTGTTTTTTATCTAAATATTTTCTGATTGCTTTGGCTGCGACAAAAAAGCCAAAGCTTCCTGTTACCATTGTGGCTGAGCCAAAACCATTGTTACAATCCATATTCATTGAACCATCTGCGCCTTGTTTTGCTTGGCAAACTTCGCCTTCAGAGGTTGGATATACAAGCTGTTCAGTTGAATAAACACAATCTACGTTAAATTTACGCTTTGGATTGCTACTAAAGTTGTACTGTTTTCGCAAAATATACCGTACTTTTGCAAGCAAAGGATCATGGGTTGTCTTAGCTACATCACCAAAGCTAATTTGGCTCGGATCAGTTTGCCCGCCTGCGCCACCGGTTGTAATAACGGGTAATTTTATACGCTTACAATGTGCAATTAACGCTGCCTTTTCTTTCACTGCATCAATACAATCAATCACATAATCAAAGCCTTGAATATGCTCACGAATGTTATCTAGCGTTATAAAGTCATCAATAACATTAATTTTGATATCTGGGTTTATCAGCTCACAACGTGTTTTCATCGCTTCAACTTTTGCTTCACCTACGGTGCCAGTCAAAGCATGGATTTGACGATTAACATTAGTTGCACAAATATCATCAAGATCTATTAAGGTTAGTTGTCCTACACCCGTGCGAGCTAGCGCTTCAGCGGCCCAACTACCTACACCACCAATACCAATGACACAAAAATGTGCTTGTTGTAACCAATCAAATTGCTGATGACCATATAAACGTTTAATGCCACCAAAACGGATGTCTTGTGTTGTTTCTTTCATTTACCAATCCAACGTCCAAGGAGCTGTCCACTCTTTGAATTCGTCTGAGTTAAAAACTTCATTGAGATGAGCACCCAAAGTGTAATCGCATCGATACTCTTTAAGCTGCCCTTTATAGCTAAATTGTAGTGCATAAGCATGCAAATTTGTGCGCTCGTCTTTACTTCCTGCATACGTGCTATCACCAAGAATTGGCGCACCCAAGCTTTTCATCGCGACTCTTAGTTGATGTGTTTTACCCGAAAAAGGTTTTAATAGGTAGGCACGTAGCCCTGGACGAATACTTTTTGAATAAAAGCGGGTAACAGCCGGGTTGGTTTGGCTTTTTAGCAATTTAAAAGCGCCCCGACGACTTTTTTCCATATCCCCTTTTATCCAACCTTGTTTCTTCTTTGGTTTTGCATCACTGAGTGCAAGATAAAATTTATGCACTTGATGGGCACTGAATAGTGCAGTGAACTCTGCTGCTGCTTCTTTGTGACGGGCTAAAATAATTAAACCCGAGGTGACTTTATCAAGGCGATGTACAGGATATAGTTTTTCGTTTACAAGTTGCTCTGCAAGTACAACAAAACCAGCACATTCTTCACTATGAAAGCTTACACCTGCTGGTTTATAAAATACAAAAAAGTCATCTTCACTTGCATGAAGATGAACTGTATTTACATCGTGCATTGGTTATTTACTCAGCACTGCAATGACGCGGGCTAAGTCCTCTGGCGTGTCTACACCTGCTTGTGGAGCACATAATGCCTTAGCTATTTTGATTTTATAACCATGATAAAGCACACGAAGCTGCTCTAGAGATTCAAGGACTTCTAACGGAGATTCTGGCAGCTCAATATATTGAGTAATAAAACCTGCTCGGTAAGCATAAATACCAATATGGCGGGCATAATCATCAAGATTGATTTTATCAGTTTGATTACTCATCATCGCATCACGATGATAAGGAATGGTTGCACGCGAAAAATACACTGCATTGTTGTGCGCATCGCTAACCACTTTTACACAATTAGGGTTAAATATATCGTCGATATCATCAATACTTGTGCTCAATGTTGCCATAGGCGCGTCAGAATCAGCGAGCAGTTTAGCCACTTGCGAGACATTTTCACTAGCTAATAAAGGCTCATCACCTTGCACGTTAACGACAATGGTATCACTTTCAAGTTGGAGTTGTTCAACCACTTCAGCTAAACGTTCTGTCCCTGATTGATGATCTTCACGCGTCATTAGAACATTACTTGTAAACTCACTAACAGCGTCAAATACTGCTTGATGATCGGTGGCAACATAAACGTGTGATGCGCCTGAAGCAACTGCTTTTTCATAAACATGTTGGATCATTGGCTTACCACATATATCAGCAAGTGGTTTAGCTGGTAAACGTGTCGATGCGTAACGTGCAGGAATTACAACTACGAATTCCACTTATCAACCTCTTCTTGGCTTAGTTCACGTGCTTCATTTTCTAAAAGCACTGGGATATCGTCTTTGATTGGATAAGCAAGTTTCGCTGCTGTACTAATCAGCTCTTGATTTTCTTTATCAAGACGTAATTTACCCTTACACACTGGACAGGCGATAATTTCAAGTAATTTTGTATCAAAGGCCATTGAGGATCCCTTTTTGTTTTAATAATAAATTTAGTTTTTCGATAACCGTTGTTGTCGGCTTTGCATCCACAGGCAAATAATACCAATTTGGCTTGGCAAAGCTAAAGCATTTAACTGCATCTTTTTCTGTCATAAAAACAGCGTCATCACCAAACATAGTAAAGTCACTTGCTTGGTAGGCATAGTGATCGCGAAAATGATGAGTCGATAGCAAGTTAATGCCTTGCTGCTCAAGACTTATCTCAAAGCGTTTGGGGTTACCAATAGCACTGACTGCATGGCCTTTATCTTGAACTGAATTGGCGAGTGTTGAATCACTCACGGTTCGAAATGGGCTCGATGCTAAATCATAGCGGCTTTGTGCATTGCCGCCATTTTCTATGACTAAATCAACCGATTTTAAGCGCGCTTTGGTTTCACGAAGTGGACCTGCTGGCATTAATAAACCGTTACCAAACTGGCGCTCACTATCAACAATACAGCATTCAATATCTCGGGCCATTTTGTAATGTTGCATACCATCATCAGAAATGATGACATCAATATCGTGCTGTTCTAATTTTTTAATACTGGCTTGACGGTCAGGTCCAACCATAACAACACAACCTAAACGACGTCTAATAAGTACAGGTTCGTCACCCGCTTGTGTTGTAGTCGTCTCATCAGTAACTAACAATGGATACGAGTCAGACTGACCACCATAACCACGACTGATCACCGCCACTTTTAAACCTTGTTGTTTTAAGAACTCAGCAAGCCATATTACAAATGGCGTTTTGCCGTTGCCACCCACACTTATGTTACCAACCACTATAACAGGTACATGCGCTTTAAAAGCCTTCAGAATATTAAGCTTGTATAGCAATACACGAAGCGTTGAGATTAGCCAAAAAAGCACACTCAAAGGTAAGAGTAAAACACTGAGTAAACCTGGTCTTTTATACCAGCTTTTTTCAATAACACTCACTACTGCTCACCAAATTGCATTTTACAAAGAGCGGAATAGGTGCCGTCTTTTTCAAGCAGCTCGCTATGCGTGCCCTTTTCGATAACCTGACCATGATCAATAACATAAATACAATCACTGTTCTCTATTGTTGATAAACGGTGTGCTATCACAATTGATGTTTTTTCTTTCATTAAGCTATCAAGTGCATGCTGGATCAGCTTTTCAGACTCAGTATCGAGAGCTGATGTCGCCTCATCGAGAATTAAAATAGGTGCATCTTTTAAAATGGCACGTGCAATCGCGATACGTTGACGCTGACCGCCAGATAACATCACGCCGTTTTCACCCACCATGGTATTTAAACCTTCTGGCAAGTCTTTAACAAATTCACAAACATGGGCTTGTTTGGCAACCGCCATTAACTCTTCATTACTGAGTTCACGTTCAAGGCCATAGCATATGTTATTTGCAATAGTATCGTTAAATAACACCACTTGCTGTGAAACCAATGCAAATTGCTTACGAAGATCCGTTAGCTTGTAATCAGCGATATTGACACCATCGAGTAAAATTTCACTTTCACCTTCTAGCTCATAGTAACGTGGCAATAAATTTGAAATGGTCGATTTACCAGAGCCAGAGCGCCCCACTAATGCAATGCTTTCGCCGGCATTAATCGTTAGCGACAAGTTTTTCAAAACTGGTTCATCTTTAGTTGGGTATTTGAAAGTAACGTTGTTTATTTCAATGTGCCCTGTCACTTTATCAATACTATAGGTGCCAGTGTCTTTTTCTACATCTTCATCAAGTACCAAAAAGATACTTTGTGCTGCAGAAATACCACGTTGTAAGTCACTATTTACATTTGAAAGTTGCTTAAGTGGACGTAATAACATCATCATTGATGATATTAGTAATACGAAATCACCAGAGCTGATTGTGTCTATCATTGATGGCATTGACACGACCCATAAAATCACTGCCATTGCGCTCGCAGCTAAGATCTGAATAACCGAAACACTTAACGCCTTTGTTGCATCCATTTTAATACGTTGCTGACGATTATGGTTATTGATCGCTGAAAACTGAGCAATCTCTTGCTGCTGACCACCAAATCCGTGGATTACTTTATGCCCAGAGAGCATCTGCTCTGAACTACGAGTAACTTGCCCCATCGCTGATTGAATTTTTTTAGAGATCATCCGAAAGCGTTTCGATACAAAGGCAACAATCACTGCCACCAGCGGAATAATAACCAAGAAAATCAGCGATAACTTCCAACTTGTATAAAACATATTGAAAAGTAAAAAAACAACAAACGCCCCTTCTCTCACCACAATTAACAGCGCTTTAGTAATTGCCTGTTGTACTTGCTCTGTATCGAAAGTGATTTTAGAAATTAAATCACCATTAGAATTTTTGTCATGAAAAGACACAGGTAAATGTAATATATGTTCGAATAATTGTTGGCGAAGAGTTCTAACAACTTGGGAGCCAACATAACTCAAGCAGTAAGATGACATGTAATTAAACATGCCTCGACCAAGCACTAATGCGATAACAACGAATGGTGCATAAGTTAATACATCAGTATTACGAGCATTTAAGCCTTCATCAATAAAAGGTTTCATTAAATTGATAAACAGTGCATCCATGGCAGAATAGCCAACCATGCCAACAATGGCGAAAAACGCGATTAATTTATAATCACCCACATAACTGATTAATCGCTTATAAATTTGGGATGTAGTTTGATCCATAACACTCTCTTATTCATAGACTTCGACTATTGTAGCCTTATGGGGGTAAAAACAAAACGTCAATCTTGTTCGAACCAGTAACTTTCATGCTCGCGAGCTGATTCAACTAAAAAGGTATCGTTATAGAATTTGATTCTAATATGGCCACTGTCTGCTGTACTTAACTGCGCTATATCACGGTCTTGATAACGTTTTACAACCTCAGGGTGAGGAAACTGCCACTGCCCTTGGTATGCACTTGAGTGGATAACCAGTTTAGGCCGCACCTGCTCAATAAACGCCTGACTTGACGATGTATTACTACCGTGATGAGGGCTGACGAGTACTGTCGCTTGCAGGTCTGGGAGCCTGGTAATGAGTTGTTGCTCTGCTTCAGCAGAAATATCGCCGGTTAATAACACACTATACTCACCCGACTTTACCCTCAAAATGCAAGATTGATCATTGTTATTATCACCAGGCATACTAAAGCTAGTTAAGCTAACATTGCCGATTTTTAAAAGCTTTGGCTCACAACGAGCATTCACGCCATGCGGATGAAAATACTTTAACGTCTCTCCAAAGCCATTTTCATTCCACGAGTGAAGACCTCCAATGTGGTCATTATCTTGATGACTTACTATAGTGGCAATCACCTCAAGCTTAAGCGCATTTATGTTTGCTAATAAAACTGACTGAATATAGTCATATCGACCAAAATAACGTGGCCCTAAATCATAGACAACCGCCTTATTTTCTTCGCTGAGCATCACCATTAAGCCATGACCAACGTCAAATACATCTAACTGAAAAGTGCTTTTCGGCGACAAAAGCCAATCAAAAGTTACAATCAATACAGGAATAATGGTAAATGCTCGATAAGGATAACAAAGAAACAATAACAGAGTGCTGTAAATCAAAACTAAGGTATTGAACTCAACAAATGCGAACTCAAGCCAGCGCCATTGTTTTGGGACTAACATTATCGATTGATAAAGGTAATTTAAAACAAAATCTAAGCCATATAAAAGTAGCGATAAATCTAAAAGTAAGGATAAAAAACTGTACAAAACTAAGAATGGTAAAACAATGACACTAATTATTGGCACAGCGACTAAATTTACCAGCAAGCCAATCGTACTTACGCCATCAAAGTAAAACAGTGACAATGGCAACAGGCCTATAAATAACGCTAATTGTATTAAGCCAAGCTGTATAACACGTCTGTAAAAACCTAAGTTTTTGCCAAGAGAGCTTCGAATAACAAGAAAAATAATAGCAACAGCAATAAAACTAAAATACAAACCGGGGTTTAATAACGTAAATGGATCAATAATCAGCACTAGTGTAAGAGCATAAAGAATTGTTCGCCATCGCAATGGATTCTTATTTAAGATGTAGATAAATAGCAAACAGCCTAACATCAACAATGCGCGCACTGCTGACACGGCAAAACCACTTAGATATACATAGGTAACTGCAAAACAAAAACCTATCAGCATAAACCAACTATTAATCTGACGGGTTTGAGACACAGGTATTCGCATTATACGGGTGATATATTTACTAAAGTAAAAGCCGATTGCATATACAAGCCCGATGTGTAGTCCTGAGATTGCCAAGAGATGGCTTATACCTAATTCACGTAGTTGTTGTTTATTTTGTTGCGATATTTTGCTTTTATCGCCAGTTAGCAAAGCATAGTAAAGCCATTGTAATTGGCTGCCAGTAGTTATAGTCGATATATAATTGCGATATACCTCAGTACTAGTAGGTTTACCAGTCTGATTTTCTATCTGTATTTTAGAAACTGTGCGCCCTTTATAAAAAAGTCTTTGTCTAAACGCATGTCGTTCACGATCAAAACTATTATAATTTTTTACGCTTCTAAACGGCTTAAGCTTTATTTGCGCACTCACTTCATCACCAACCATCAGTTTTTGCGCTGTGCTAACACTAATCATTGCTAAAGGTGGTTTTAATTTAGAGAGACTGCCCCCCTGTATGCTTTTCAAGCTTGCTTTAACGTAGAAAGGAGACTGGGCTGAGTGTATTGAAATCACTTGAAAATTAGCAATTACTGGTTTTTTAGGTCTTAAGTCGCATTCGCTTTGAGAATAAAAGACTAAGTAATGAAAAAATACTAAAAAAATACCGCAAATAAACCCTGACAATATTGGCAAAAAAGGCTTAAAATAGGCAGCTGCTAAAATAACAGCAAAACTTATTAGATAAAACACTGCAGTGTTTGCCGTATAAAGGGTAATAAAACAACCCAATATAAAACCACTGCATAACCAAACAGATGTAAATGGTTGCTTTAAATGGCTAAGAAAACGATCCAACGGTTTTTACCTGATCACAACAAGGTAAGAGATCATAAATACTTAAGAATTTTTGGCCGTTTATTACATGATGCCAATTTATGGCATTTAAATCGTCGCTCTGCTCGAGGAGCATTTGCTGTAGGTTTATTTTTTGCTTTCATCCCTGTTCCTTTTCAAATGGTTCTAGCAGCCGCCCTGGCCATTCCATTTCGTGTAAACTTGCCTATTTCTGTTGCTACGGTGTGGATCACAAATCCACTGACAATGCCTCCTATTTTTTACTGCTCGTATATTGTTGGAACAATTGCCTTAGCGCAACCTACACAACACTTCCATTTTGAGCCTAGCTGGCAATGGTTCTTAGAAAGCTTAACAACCATTGGTCCGGCTTTCTTAGTTGGTTCACTTATCTGTGCAACAGCAGCAGCTATACTTGGCTATTTCGTAACAGATATGCTTTGGAAGCGCTCTGTAAGAAAAGCATGGTTACATCGACATCAAAAATAAAAAAATGATGATTCAGATATGAGTATAGACAAAAAACCCAGCTGTAAGCTGGGTTTTTTAATGTAGTCGAAAAGTTATTTTTTACGCTACTTTGCTTTAAAAAAGCGACGTGCCGCTGCAAATGGTAACAAGATTAATGCATACCAAGGGAAGCTTGCAGACTGACGCTCATATTGTTCAACTTCTTCTGCAGGGCACTCTTCAATTGAACCACTAATTGGTGTTAACTTAACAGGTACTGCAATACTTTCATATTCAACATTACCGTTAAGATCGACTACCATGTTACCGAATGAATCTGTTTTTTCTACCGTTTTGGTAGCAACACCAAATATTTCATTATTGTTGTTAATCGACTTGGCTTCAGCAACAACGTATTTAAATCGTGTTTCACCATCTTCTTCATAGCAAGGTAATAAATCGTTTAAATTTACGACTTTATCTTCACCGATAGTGTACATAAAGCCTTCACGACGACGTGTAGACGTATTGTAGATATCGGTTTCACCCTCACCAACAATCACACCATTATCATTTATGTCATTAGCGATTGAGCTAGAACTTGAGAAATAATCTGTCGGGAAAACAACACTGTCACTTTTCTTGTCGTAATAGAAAAATTTAGTACGGTTTGTACCTTCGATTCTTTTGGTTGCATAACCAACCACAACATCGTCATTATTGATAGCTAAAGGCTGACCCGAGGTCCAATCATCTTCTTGGTCAAGAAACTCTTTTACTTCACCATTCTCAAAAATAACCGGCATAGTGATACGAATATCTCGATCTTTATAGCGAACATCTGAAGTACCAGCTATTACCCCATTTTCATTAATGACAAAAGCGCTGCTTCTAAATGCAAAATCTTCGTCATCTTTTGGCGTAAGACCTAAGCCAAATATTTCCGTATTGATAATATTTAGGTCGTTATCCAAGGTCCATTTAACGGCTCGTTTATCGAAAATACCCGTACTAAAGCTACGATTAAGCGTTTCAACACAATCTGAAACTGGCTCATCTTCGTTATCGCAACGATCGTCAATATCATCTTGAGGATCAACTGGAATACCGGTAGATACGGTACCTACTACTTCGTAGCCACTATTGGTTTTGACTATGTCATATGCGGCACTAATACCACCGTGCTCATCAAATTCAGGAACTAAAGGTACTTCGACACCATTAGCACCAATAACAATACCGCGACTTATAAAGTCACGTAAGAAGTGAGTTTCTTCTTCGGTTTCATCTGTTTGGGTAAAGGCGGTCTTTTCGTAAGGCGCACTGCCCCAGCCCACCATCACGCCATCGTCAGCAACAGCAGATAGAAGGTTTGATGTTGAGCGAGTTAAGCCATCATAATCAAGCGATGCTTCATCAAATAAAACCTGCTCTTGAGACCCTTCTGCAGTATAAGTAGTGGCAATTGCACTCGATATTTTTTGATACTCAGAATCATTAGGACGACTATCAGTAGATAAAAACCAAATCATAAATGCGTGTGCATCAGCATTGGTATTTACTGCATCGTTATTTTGGATATCATCTAACGTAAACGTAATTTCTTTGTCAATTGACTCAAATCGCGCTTTTTCTCGGTCGTAGGCGTTTTTGATGTTGCTTGCATCAAAATCGATATAAGAAACGTCTACAGGTAGTTTATAGGTACCATTTGCAAGACCAATGATGTGACCGTTTTCACTAACATCCGTTATATAATTATGCTTAGAGCCTTCCAGACCACCTAACTCTTCTAATTTATAGGTCGCGCTCATCGCTGAGGTACTTAGAGTAGCTAAAATACTGGCAGCGAGTAATTTATATTTCATTTTAATCCTTACTACTGATTCTTTAAATCTTCGAGTTCTTCCCAGCGCTCAAAAGCGGCTTCAAGCTCAGACTCTAACTGGGCTAAATGGTTCAATGCTTCTGATGTAATTGCAGCATCTTGCTTAAAAAAGTCAGGGTCATTGACCACAACTTGCTGAGCATCGAGCGCTTTTTCAAGTTGTTCCACTTTACTGGGTAATTCTTCTAATTCAAGTTTTAATTTGTAAGAGAGTTTATTACTTTTCTTTTGTGGTTTATCTTGGTTTTGCACCACGGGTTTTTCTTGCTTAGTTTGTTGCTGTTGTTGTTTCTCTTGCTCAACTAAGTAGGCAGCATAAGCCTCATAGTCACTGTAGCCACCAATAATATCGGTAATCTTACCATCACCTTCAAATGCCCAGACTGAATTACAGGTATTATCTATAAATTCGCGGTCATGGCTAACAATAAGCACGGTACCTTGATATTGGTTAATAATATCTTCAAGTAATTCTAATGTTTCGATATCTAAGTCATTGGTTGGCTCATCGAGTACCAAAATATTAGACGGCTTTAAAAATAGCTTTGCAAGTAACAAACGGTTCTTCTCACCACCAGAAAGTGCTTTTACAGGTGTGCGGGCTCTTGCCGGCGGAAATAAGAAGTCTTGTAAGTAACCAAGTACATGACGTGAGCGCCCGCCCATCATCACTTCTTGCTTACCTTCAGCTACGTTGTCTTGTACTGTGGCTTCTTCATCAAGCTTTTGACGATATTGGTCAAAATAGGCAAATTCTAAATTAACACCTTGCTTAACACTTCCGCTATCTGGTGTTAAGTCACCAAATAAAATTTTAAGCAGTGTTGTTTTACCTATACCATTTGGGCCTACAAGGCCAATACGGTCGCCACGCATAACAAGTGTAGAGAAGTCTTTAGCGATCACTTTGTCTTTAAATGCATGACTTATGTTTTTCGCTTCAAAAACAAGTTTGCCTGAACGCTCAGCAGTTTCAATGTTGAAATCTGTTTTACCAACCTGCTCTACTCGCTGCTTGCGCTCTTTACGCAACTCTTTTAATGCGCGAACGCGTCCTTCATTACGTGTTCTACGGGCTTTTATACCTTGGCGGATCCACGCTTCTTCTTCGGCTAAGCGTTTATCAAATAACGCGTTTTGCGTTTCTTCTACCTTTAAATCATGCGCTTTTTGTTCAAGGTATGTTGCATAATCACCCGGATATGAAATTAGTTTTCCGCGGTCTAAATCAAGAATACGAGTAGCTACTGCGCGAATGAACGCACGGTCGTGAGAAATAAAAACGATACCGCCTTTAAATTCTTTTAAAAATTGCTCGAGCCAAATAACACTGCTCATATCCAAGTGGTTGGTAGGCTCATCAAGTAGCAATAAATCAGGCTCACTAACTAGGGCCCTTGCTAAAGCAACCTTACGTAACCAACCGCCTGATAATGATTCAAGTTTAGCCTCTGGATCTAGCTCTAGGCGCGATAACACAAGTTGAATACGCGTATCAAAACGCCAGCCGTCAACTGTTTCTAATTGATTTGATAAGCGCTCTAACTTATTTAGTAACTTATCGTTATAGTCTGTTTGCATCTGATTACTAACTTGGTGATATTCAATCAATAAGTTAGCAATATCAGGCATACCCTGCGCTACATAATCAAATACTGAGCCTGCAGCCCCCTTTGGTGGATCTTGCTCTAGACGCGAAATTCGTATACCACCTAGTTGGTTTATTTCACCATCATCCAAGATAACTTGGCCATCAAGTACTTTAAGTAATGTTGATTTACCTGCACCGTTACGACCAACAATACATACACGCTCACCCGACTCAATAACTGCATCAGCATCATCTAGTAACGGATGCGTACCATAAGCGAGTTGCGCTTTGGCTATTCTGATTAAATCCATCGTGATTACTACTCTTATTCTTTATTATCAGCAATAAATTGCGCTAATCGCTGTGCATCAAAAGGCCAAAATAATTTTTCGCCTTGATGAGCTTCAACAACCGGAATACTGGTTTGATAAAGCGCGATAAGCTGTTCACTATCCATGATATCTTTTGCAGCAAAGGAAACGTTTGCTGCAACTAATAATTCATCTGCCATTTCACACAAATGACAGCCATCTGTGTGATACAAGGTAAAACTAGCCATGTGTAATAAGCCAACTATTATGAATTTGCTTATTGCGTTTAAAATCTGGCGATAAAGTTTTGTCAGAAATATTCTCTGCTTTTAAGCCAAGCCCCATTAAACCAACTTCATCCATGATAAAGCCACGCTTGTTGTTAGAGAATATAAGCGTGCCATTTGGACTTAAAATCTTTTTAACCCAAGTAAGGAGTTTGATATGGTCGCGCTGAACATCAAATGCGTCTTTCATACGTTTTGAGTTTGAGAACGTCGGTGGATCTAAGAAAATTAAATCATATTGACCTTGTGCGTATTCAAGCCATTTCAAGCAGTCAGCTTGCTCAAAACGAAAACGAGTATTGCTCAAGTCATTAAGCGCGAAATTCTCTTGCGCCCATTTTAAATAGGTCTTTGACATATCAACGGTAGTAATTGCTTTGGCACCACCTATCGCAGCATGAACAGATGCACTGCCCGTATAAGCAAACAAGTTTAAGAAACGTTTACCTTGTGCGTTTTGTTGAATATAACGACGAGCCAAACGATGATCTAAGAATAAACCTGTATCTAAATAATCAAATAGGTTTACTTTAAATTTAGCACCAAACTCTTCGACCACTTGTGTGCGATTTTGTTTTGATACCTTCGTATATTGCTCTTCACCTTTTTGCTTTTTGCGTACTTTAACTGCGATATTCTCTGGCGCAATTTCTAACTGCTCAGCGGTCAGGCTAATCACATCTTGTAAGCGCTTTTGTGCCGTTGTGTCATCGATTTCTTTCGGTGCGGCATATTCAAAAATAACCGCTGAATCATCGTACACATCAACTGCAACGTTATATTCTGGAATATCCGCATCGTAAACACGGTAACAGCTTACTTCATTTTGCTTTAACCAGTTTTTCAAGTTTTGCTTGTTTTTCTTTAAGCGGTTTGCAAATGCTGTTGAACCTTCAAAGTTAAGTGCTGGTTTATCTTCTTTGCTTAGCTCGACTTGTTTATCGTCAAGTTGATATAAATTTAGCACCACATCTAACGGGCCATTTTTGAACTTATAGCGTTTTAATTTAACAAGCTTTAATAACTTAAATAAGCTTTCGTCGGTGCCAAGTAAAGCAAGTTTCCAATGGTTAAAGTGCTTTTTGAAGCCAACACCTAAGCTTCGGTGTAAGTTAACCAACTCTGCCATCGAGCCTAAACGTTCACCATAAGGTAAGTTTGAAATCACCACACCAGGAAGCTTAGCAACAGAAGTTAGCTTAGTTGCATCGCTTTGTTTAAATTTAATTACATTACCAAGGTCTGCTCGTTCCGCGTTTTCTTGTGCTTTTTTAATTACACCAGCATCAATATCATGTCCAATAAGCCAAAGCTTTGGATCAGTAATTTGTGCCGTTAGTTCTGCTTTTAACTCTTTGTATTTTTGGATGCGGAAACTTGGTAGGCGCTCAAATGCAAAACCTTCTCGGAATAAACCAGGCGCTTCATTACGAGCCATGCTTGCTGCTTCAATTAAAATGGTACCAGCACCGCAACATGGATCAAATAAAGGTTGTTGTACATTTTCAAGCCAGCCACTTCGCTTTACAAGTGCTGCAGCTAAATGCTCTTTAATCGGTGCTTTACCTTGGTCTTGACGATAACCACGTTCAGATAAACGTGGACCTGAATAGTCAATATAAAGCGCAACACCTTGGCGATTCAATCTTGCTACAACACGCACATTAGCGTTGTACTTATCAACATCTGGACGCTGTTCAAATAGATCTGAAAAATAGTCAACAATCGCATCTTTTACGACAAGACCAGAGAACTGGGTATTTTTTAAATCGTTGTTAGTACCACTAAAATCAACAGCGAAGGTTTGTTTTGGACCAAACCACTCTTGCCAAGGCTGTAGTCGTGCAAATTGATAAAGGCTTTCTTTGTCTTTAACGCCTTCTTTTTCTTCTATCAGCATCATGATACGAGTGGCGAAGCGACTCGATAAACAAATTTTTTGTGCTAACAAGCTATCTGCTTCAAAACGTACAGAGCCCACGGTTTGTTTAGAGACTTCTGCACCAAGTGCTGTAAGCTCATCAATAAGTAAATTTTCTATTCCGATAGAAGTAAGTGCGATAAATTGCAAAGTAAAAACCCTTAAATGCTAATTGCGCAGGATTATAGCATAGCTTGGCGAACAAAAACGCCAACATTTGCAGGGATATTAGCTAGATTTTTACTTAGCCCACTAGGTTGCGAATCTCTCGCCGCGATTTAATTGCCTCTAGAGTGAACATATTTTAATTCACAAAGGTCAACACGCCCTAGGCCGATTTAAACTGTTTTTGTTGAATATAAACAGGATGGATACGATTATTTAGAACCTTGATGGCTTCAAACTGCTCTAGAGATAGATTTTCGTCTAACTGAAAGTGTGCGCTCAGATTAATACAAACAGATGCTTCTGGTGAATGATCGACAATTAAAAACTCACCTTCTTGTGACTTAGAGTATAACTTTACAACCGCTTCAACACTTGGCTGGCTACCCTGGTATTCATGAAAAAACCAACTCTTTGCAAGTACTGGCTTCAAATGAAATTTAACCGCTGTAGCGTTAAGGGCAATTTGACAAAGCTGTGCTGGGTTCCACAGTGAGAATGTTTCAAGATATTGATAAACTTGCTGATAAAATGCAGCATCTTCAAGACTGAAGTTTGGCTCTTGTAAAACAGCATCAGTAAGTTGGCGTAATTTGTAAGGTGTGCACAGTTGCATATCTTGGTCAAGGTCAACCAAAAGACGATTATTTTTTGCACAAGCAAGCCATTTCCATTGCTTCGATGCTTGTAACATGTCTCCTCCCTAACTTAGAATTCTGTGCGATTAATCATAAATTATAGCTAAGCCTGACCATTAATAAAATACTTTTTTAGAACATTTTATTAATGATCAAATGCTTAGATAACTGATCCTTATAAGCCGTTAAGGATCGTTTTTACCAATTCTGGGCCTTTATAAATAAAGCCAGTGTAAACTTGTACAAGGTCGGCACCCGCTGCAAATTTTTCTTTTGCAGAGTCTGCATCATCAATACCACCCACACCAATGATAGGTAACTTACCATCAGTTAAACGCTTCAGCTCACTAACCACGTGGGTTGAACGCTGACGTACTGGTTGGCCAGATAAACCGCCCGCTTCGTTTGCGTATTGTTGGCCTTGTACTGCCGCACGCTCAAGTGTGGTGTTTGTAGCAATAACACCATCGATCTTATTGTTGATCAATGACTCACTAACTTGCGCAATTTGTATTTCATCAAGATCTGGGGCGATCTTAACAAGCATAGGCACTTGTTTGTTATGCTTTGCAGCTAAATCAAGTTGTTCATTCTTTAAGCTTTGTAGCAAGTCATCAAGCGCTTCACCATATTGTAAATCACGAAGACCCGGAGTATTTGGTGAAGAAATATTTACTGTGATGTACGATGCATGCTCAAATACTTTGCGCATACAATGAATGTAGTCATCTTTACCCTGCTCGTTTGGTGTATCTTTATTTTTACCTATATTTATACCTAGAATACCGTCATATTTCGCCGCTTTTACGTTATTAACTAGGTTATCAACGCCTTTGTTGTTAAAGCCCATACGATTTATGATCGCATTTGATTCTGGTAAACGGAAAATACGCGGCTTATCGTTACCAGCTTGAGGGCGAGGAGTAACAGTACCCACTTCAACGAAGCCAAAACCCATTTGTGAAAATGCATCAATACACTCTGCATTTTTATCTAAGCCTGCCGCTAAACCTACTGGATTTTTAAATTCTAAACCCAAAAAGTTAACTGGTTTATTAGGGACAGATTGAGACCACGCTGCACTCAATGGAGTATGAGCAAATCGGCGTAAATTATTAAGTGCAAATTCATGAGCCCACTCCGCATCACGGGTAAACATAAAACGGCGAGCTAGATCATAAAACATGGTTTGTTCCTTAGGTAAAAATAAACAAGGTAGCCGCTTATAAACGGACCATTGCAAATTAAGGGCAAAAAAATACCCCAGCGAGCTGGGGTATGTATTTTAACGACTTTTCACTTATTTGGAAGTGTCACAGTTGTGGCTTAACAACATTAGTTCACGAAGTGCTACTGAGAACTTCGCAAAATCATGGCTTTGCGATGTTTTGAATTCAGATAGCATCTGTTTCCAACGTTGTAGAAGTAGATCTTGGTTATCCATCCACTCATCAATTTGTGCATCAATGTCTTTGCTGTCTGCTGCAAAGCTATTAAGTACCACAGCCGATAACGTACGTTGTTGCCAATCAAGCTCTTCACGGTAAGAAGCACGAGCAAGTGCTTGCCAGTGATTTGCAACCGGTTGGTTAGTAATTTGGTCAAGGAACCAATGTAAGCCCATACGCGCACCCAACTTGAAGTACGTGTTAGATACCATAGCAATACTACGCTCTGAATTATTAGCAATTTCAGCTAAGTCCATTACAGAGAATAGGCTTGATAGAGACACAACTCGTGTCGCAAGTGCTTTTGGTACATTGCTATCAATTAGCTTCTCAGCTGCTTTAACTAAACGCTCGCTTTCTTTTTCAACCATGTAGCTATTTAAGTTTTCACTTAAATCAGCAAATGTTGGTGCAAAGAACTCAATTGCTTGCTCAATCGTTTGTGCTTTATTGCGATGACGTAAGAACCAACGTGTTGCACGACGAACCGTACGACGTAACTGATAAAGCATTTCTGTTTGTACAGCTGCTGGGATCTTATTATCAAGTGCAACAATTGATGACCACGTTTCTGGCATCTGGAACACTTCTTTTGCAATTGAATAGCAAAGCGCGATTTCTGCTTCGTTAGCACCTGTTTCTTCATGCATACGAACCATGAAGTTAAGGCCCATATCGTTAACAATATTATTGGCAAGTTTTGTTGCGATAATTTCTTTACGAAGTGGGTGGTTATCCATTGCATCGTTGAACTTCTCACGAAGTGGTACCGGGAATGAATTAACCAATAACTGACGGTAATAAGGGTTTTCAGTGATTTCATCAACCACTAAAGACTCTTTAAGTACCATTTTCGCGTAAGAAACTAGTACAGATAGTTCTGGACGAGTTAAATCTTTACCCGCTGCTGCGCGCTCTGCAAGTTCTTCATCAGTTGGAATGAACTCAATCGCACGATTTAACTTGCCATCTTTTTCAAGGGCATGGATAAAACGTACTTTTTCTTTAAGCGTTGATGTGCCTTTTGACTGTGTAATCGATAAGGTATGCGTTTGACGATAACAATCTTTTAGAACCAGTTGCGATACTTCATCGGTCATAGCATAAAGTAGCTCATCACGTTGTTTACGCGTTAAGTCACCTTCAGCAACTAAGCCATTAAGTAAGATCTTAATGTTTACTTCGTTATCTGAACACGCAACACCACCTACGTTATCGATGAAGTCAGTGTTAACACGACCGCCTTTAGCTGCAAATTCGATACGACCTAATTGAGTAGCACCTAAGTTACCACCCTCGCCTAAGATCTTCGCACCAAGCTCAGAACCGTTAATACGAAGAGCATCATTTGCGCGGTCACCAACATCTGCATCAGTCTCTTTAGAGTTCTTGATGTAAGTACCGATACCACCATTCCAAAGTAAATCAAACTCCATCATTAGAGCTGCTTTGATTAATTCGTTAGGTGTCATGCTCGCTTTTTTAGTGCCAAGCATTTTCTTCATTTCAGGGCTTAAGCTAATTGATTTAGCCGCACGAGAGAATACACCACCACCTTGTGAGATAAGGTCTTTGTTGTAATCTTCCCAAGAAGAACGCGGTAAGTTAAATAAACGCTCACGCTCTGGGTAAGATGTTGCAGCATCTGGGTTTGGATCAACAAAGATGTGCATGTGGTTGAACGCCACTTGTAAGCGAATGTGCTTAGAAAGCAACATACCGTTACCAAATACGTCTCCCGCCATGTCGCCGATAGCTACAACAGTGAAATCAGTTGTTTGACAGTCAATATCCATTTCACGGAAGTGACGCTTAACAGACTCCCACGCACCTTTTGCAGTGATACCCATTTTCTTATGGTCATAACCTACTGAGCCACCTGATGCGAATGCATCACCTAGCCAGAAGTTATATTCATTTGCGATACCGTTTGCAATATCAGAGAAAGTCGCAGTACCTTTATCGGCAGCAACAACTAAATACGGGTCATCTTCATCATGACGAACAACATCAACTGGCGGAACAATCTCACCACGTTCGATGTTATCTGTGATATCTAATAAACCACGGATGAAAATTTTGTAACACTCTTGGCCTTCTTTGAAGAATGCTTCACGGTCTGTCGGTAGCTGTTTACATACGAAACCACCTTTCGAACCTACTGGCACGATAACCGTGTTTTTAACTTGTTGCGCTTTAACAAGACCCAGTACCTCAGTACGGAAGTCTTCACGACGGTCAGACCAACGTAGGCCACCACGTGCAACTTTACCACCACGTAAATGCACACCTTCAACGCGCGGCGAGTATACGAAGATCTCAAACGCAGGCAGTGGTAATGGCATTTCTGGGATCATAGAAGGCTGAACCTTGAACGATACATATGACTTAAATTGGCCATCCGCTTCTTTTTGGAAGAAGTTCGTTCTAAGAGTTGCATTGATCATATCAACGTATAAACGGATGATACGGTCATCATCTAGGTTTGCTACGTTTTCTAGTTCAAGATTTACTTGCGCAACTAGCTTCTCAAGCGTCTTCTCACTACCAGGGTTCTTAACTGAGAACTTTTTAGTGAATAAGTTAACGATTTGCGAAGCAATATGTGGGTAATTTGCAAATGTGCTTTCGATGTAAGTCTGCGAGAAAGTTACACCAATTTGACGCATGTATTTAGCGTATGCACGAAGAATAGACGCTTCACGACCGGTTAAACCACCCATTAATACTAAACGGTTGAAACCATCGTTTTCTAAACGGTTATTCCAAACATTAGTCAGCGCAGCACGGAAACGAGCAGATACTTTATCAAAGTCAGCAATGCCCTTATTGTCAATTAGCATGGTGAAATCCATGATCCAATTAACTTTACCGTCTGTCGTTTTAACTGAGTAAGGCGTTTCACCCACTACACGTAAGCCAAAGTTTTCTAACATTGGCATGACGTCAGATAAGTGGATTGGCTCATCTTTATGGAATAAGCTTAAACGAACAACATTAGTATTTGCTTCTTCTTGTGGACGATAGAACAACATTTCAAGTTTGTTTTCGTCATTAAGAAGCTCAAGTTTCTCGATATCAACAACCGCAGCACTTGGTAAAACCTGATCTTTATATGCACTTGCAAATGCTTGTGCATATTTACGGTTTAGTTCTTTACCGCGTGCTTCACCTGCACTTTCAAGTAGTGCAGACTGGAGTCTATCTTCCCAAGTACGGGCAGCTTCAATTAGGTTGTTTTCGATGTCTTTCACGTTATATTCAATATTATTGTCAGTCACACGCACCGTATAATGAGTACGGGCTAATGTTGACTCAGAGAAGAAAGTAGTAAATTCGACTTTGTCGTCAGAATTAAATGCGTTAGCTAAGATACGTTGCGTTTCACGACGTAGTGCCGTGTTATAGCGCTCACGCGGTACATAGACCATGCAAGAGAAGAAACGGCCATATGCGTCTTTACGCACAAAAATACGGCACATATCACGCTCTTGTACTTGTAGTACGCCCATAGCAACTTCAAGTAGTTCGGCTTCACGTGCTTGCACAAGTTCATCACGTGGGTACGTTTCTAGGATATTTAATACCGCTTTATAAGCATGTGTGCCTTTAGCAAAGTCACACATTTCCATAATGCGATTAATTTTACTTTTCAGTACCGGAACATCAGCGGCGCTGTTGTTGTAGAAGCTCGAAGAGAATAAACCAAGGAAACGGTCTTCACCAATTACATTACCTTCCTCGTCAAAACGCTTGATACCCACATAGTCAATATAAGCAGGACGGTGAACACGAGACACTGAATTAGTTTTCGTTAAAATCAGTAAATTATTGCTACGCGCTTCTTGACGTGCAACTTCTGGTAATTCAGAAAGTAAACGGCTGTGCTCTTCGTCTGTGTTTTTCATCAGACCAAGGCTAGTACCTTTTTTACCTTTTAATTGATAATCACCCTGTACAGGCGACAGTTCATACTCACGATAACCCATTAGGGTAAAGTTATCTTTTGCTAACCAGTCTAAAAACTCAACCGTTTCAGCAACTTCACTTTCGTTATTATTATGATGACGCTTAGGTAAATCCTTCGTTACAGCAATTAGCTTTTCACGAATTGGCTGCCAATCTTCTACAGCGATAGATACGTCAACTAACACAGACTCAAGTTCTTTTTTGAAAGACTCAATAACTTTTGCATCTGTTTGGCGATCAATCTCGATAAAGAACACCGTTTTTGTTGACGTTGATTCTTGCTCTGCTTTTAAGCTTGAAATACCTGTGATTTTAGCATTTTTGTCACGTTGGATTTTCAGTGGAGAGTGAAGTAATAAGTGAGAAGAGATGTTTTCGCGAGTCATGGCCATACGCACAGAATCAACTAAGAAAGGCATGTCTTTCGCGATGATTTCAACAATAGTGTGCGATGACTGCCAGCCATCTTTTGCTACTTCAGGATTGAAGACACGGACAACCGCGTCATCAGAGTTATTTTTTTCTAGCGAGTTCCATAGGCTTAGTGCAGCGCCATATAAGTCACTATCGTTGCGATGTGCCAAATCCTCTTTAGACATATTGCTGTACAAGGCTTTGGCGAATTTCTCAACGAGTAACACATTATCAGCGTGAACTTTTTTCTGGATCAGCTTACAGACATTATCTAAGATAACCGAGGCTTGCCCTTCATTTCGTGTCATTGTATGTTCCTTAATCTATACTACTTATCGATTAGTAGAATATTTGTACAGCCATTTATTAGCGTGGAGTCAGGTAAATTCTAACTCTTTTGCAGCTAATAAACAGCCTTTTCGATGAAATCATTTTAAGCTTTTCAGCTATTTGGTCATCTATTCACAAAATATAGATATAAATGGCCATTACTGGCCATATTGGAGCACAATTATTCACATTATTTTTTCTGGTCAGTCCAGAGGAAGCTACCAATTGCAGGTAAAAGTAGTACTGCGCCCAGCATGTTAACCAAAAACATGAAGGTCAAAAGAATACCCATATCTACTTGGAACTTCAGATCAGAGAAAATCCATGTGCTAACACCAATGGCTAAGGTAATACCCGTGAATAACACTGCACTGCCACGCTCTGCTAATGCATTGCGATAAGCCACTTCGAGTGCCACACCTTGTTTTAGCTGCCCCATCATTGATGACAGTATATAAATCCCATAATCAACACCGATACCAACACCTAAAGCGATAACTGGTAGTGTCGATACTGTTAAACCTATTTCAAGTTGTACCATCAAGGCTTGCGCTAAAGTTGATACGATATAAAGAGGTAATACAACCGCAACCGTTGCCTTAACACTTCTAAAGCTAATTAAGCATAGCAGGATTACGGCGCCGTAAACGTAAAGCATCATAGGTAGCTGTGCAGCTGATACAGATTCGTTGGTTGCGGCCATTACACCCACAGGCCCTGATGCTAACTTAAACTTCAACTCATCCGTTTCTTCAGCCTTAGCAAACTCTTTGACCTTTGCTACTACATGGTCAATAGTTTCTGCTTTGTGGTCATTTAAGAAAATAATCACTGGCATTACAGAGCAGTTACCATCGAGTAAACCTGAGCTTGTTTCAACGCGTGAAGTAGCTTGCACTAAACTTGCCGTGTTGCGCGGCAGGCTTTGCCATTTAAGGTTACCTTCGTTGAAGCCGGCATTCACAGATTGCGCAACTGAGCTTAAACTCACTGCTGATTGCACCCCTGCGACGTTTTCCATCTGCCATTGGAAACGACTAATACGCTCCATCACATCATGCTCAGTACAAGCAGCAGGATACGCTTCTACAATCACTTTTAGGATATCTGATGAAATGGTGTATTTATCAGAAATCAAAAAGGTGTCTTGGTTATAGCGGGCATCTTGGTGCAAAGATGGCGCACCTGCGTGTAAATCACCAATGCGCATTTTGTCAGCTTGCCAATAACCCACTGCAAATAATATCGCTGTAAGCACAATAATTAAACCGGCGGTTCTACGGTCCGTCGCTTTTACTAACAGTTCACGCAATTTATCTAAGAAATTCGGTTTGTCTGAGTGTGTTCCTGCTTGAATATGCACTGAGCCTTCAAAGCGCATATACGATGCCCACACTGGTAACAATACGAGGTTTGTGAAAATAATTACCGCCACACCTAAACTTGCTGTGATGGCAAGTTCACGAATAATACCAATATCAATGGTGAGTAAGGTTAAAAAGCCAATTGTGTCTGATAGCAGCGCGATTCCACCTGGAATCAAAAGTGCTCTAAAGCTTGCCTGACAACACACCCGGGTTGAGCTTCCTGACGTCACTTTTTTACCGATGTCATTGATCATTTGCACACCATGACTTACGCCAATCGCAAACACTAAAAACGGCACCAAAATTGACATAGGGTCTAAGCCAAAACCCAAGGTTGATAACAAACCTAACTGCCAAACAACGGCAATGATTGAACAGGCAATCGGTAAAATTGTCAGTTTTAAAGAGTGGCAGAACAGCCAAACCATCACAAAGGTAAAAGCAATCGCGATTGCAAAAAATAACAGTACGCCTTTAGCACCCTCTGCTACATCCCCTGCCATCTTTGCAAAACCAATAATATGGATACTGACTTTATCAGTACTTAACGGTTCACGAACTTGTGTTTCTAACTTTTCTGCAAACGCTAATGTATCGAGTTTTTCTTGTGTTTGCGGATCAGTCTCGAGTAACTGGGCTGTTACCATTGCACACGAATAGTCACTGGCGATCATACGGCCGACTACTTTTGCTTTTTCGATGTTTTCTTTTACAACTGCAAGACCACGTTTATCAGCTGTGAAGTTAGCCGGAATAATTGGACCACCAGCGAAGCCATCTTCAACAACTTCAACAAAACGTGCACTCGGTGCGAAAATTGAATTAACTAATGGACGGTTAACACCTGGAATAAAATAAAGCTGGTCATGAACTGCTTTTAGTTGGGTAAAAAATTCTTCATTGAAAATATCACCGTCAGCATCACAAACCGAAATTAAAATGCTATTTGCACCACCAAATTGCTTTTCGTGTTTGGTGTATACTTTCATGTATTCATGATTAAGAGGGATATTTTTATTAAACGAGGCGTCTAATTGAATTTGTGTTGCTTTGAATAATAAAAAACAGGTGATCAAAGCAAAGGAAATAATTGCGAACAAGCGATGACGAAACACCGCTCTTTCTAAAAAGTCTAATAAACCACGCATTACGGATTCAACTCCTTCACTTTAATGCCATTTTCTGAAGCCATAATTAGTTTGTCTTGAAACACAACACCGTCGAGCAATGATTTGCCATCGGCCATTTGCTCTTCTGATATTTGATCACCCTTAACATGAAAAATAACCCCACTATTGGCAAATAAAAGCCATTCGTTATTGTGGTTTATTGCGCTGTTGACGGTGGCATAATTAGTGTTTTGAATTGGTAACCACTGATCACTATTTGCTTGACGAGTAAATATATTGCCACGAAGACCTGCAACTAGGTCTTCACCACCCTGATCTGCAGTTGACGCAAACGTAAAGAAAGAGCCCATATAAATCTCTTCAAGACGTTGCCATGTTTGGCCATTATCAACACTTTCGGCCATTAGCCCCATTTCACCTGCTAAGATTAATCGGTCTTTAGTTTTCACTATACGATTAAAATGCGGCAAAATTGATGCCGTCTCAAGCTCATATCCTTCAGGATCTGTTTCTTTTAAATCATTCAAATAGTCGCGATCATCTTCAAATAACAAGCTATCTAAAAAACGTTTCTGCCATGTTTGGCCACCATCAGTGGTTTCAAAAAACATGCCGTATGCACCCACTGCATAACCATGGCTTTCAGATGTAAAAAGAATATCTAAACATGGTTTATCCATGTTTGGTAAAGATTGTTGTAACTGCCAAGTTTTAGCAGCATCCACGGTGTTGATAATAGTGGCATCGTGGCCACAAGCCCAGCCTAATTCGTCATTATAAAAATCAACCGCGGTGAGTAATACTTGTGTTGGTACACTGGCTTGCTGCCATGTTTGTGCGTCAGTACCAGTGATAACCACACCATGTTTACCAACAGCAACCAGTTTTTCACCGACCAATTCGATGTCAGTGAGTAGAGTTTTGTTTGCATTAACGGCACTAATCGCTTGTTGCGGTGTGGGCATGTCTTGAGAAAAACATGAAGCACTATAAGCAAGACAGGCATAAAGCAAATACTTCATAAAGATAAATCGCCTTCGAAAAGATAAAAAGAGAAGTCAAAAAAGCCACTGGGAAAACCAATTGCGTGTCTTGATGACTTACGCGAATTGCAAAAGGCACCTGAAGTCAGGTGCCTTAGATTGTTTAACGACCTTCGCGGCGTAAAGCGCTTGAAGTGAACTCGTTATCATTGAATGATTGTGAGAAATCATACATTTTTTCTTGGTTATCTAAACCAATTGCTAGGTAACGGCGTGAGTTAAGGTCATGATAAACTTCTAACGTACTCCAATGAGTCGGTACTTCATAGTAGTTAAGACCATGTGCCATTGCTACACGATACATTTGGTCACGGTTATCATAAATATCCGTTACATGTACTTGCCAGCTATCTTCATCAATATAGAAAACACGTTTCTTATAAATATGACGCGTACCTTCTTTCAGGTTTGCTTCTACAACCCAAACACGGTGCTTTTCGTAACGAACATATTCAGGGTTAATGTGACCAGCTTGCAAGATATCATCATAGCTTAACTTATCGCTGTGAAGTTTATAGCTGTTATATGGAATATAAAGCTCTTGCTTACCTTTTAATGTCCAGTTGTAACGGTTAGGAGAACCGTTGAACATATCAAAGTCATCAGTGGTACGTAAGCTATCAGCCGCTGTTCCTGGTGCATCATATGCAACATTAGGCGCACGACGAACTCGACGCTGACCTGAGTTGTACGTCCATGCTTGGCGTGGCGTTAAGATTTGGTCCATAGTTTCATGAACTAATAACGCAGTACCTGCTAGACGAGCTGGCTCAGTTACTTTTTGCTTAAACTTAAACAAGATATTAGATTCTTGCAGTTTTTCTGGCGTTGCATCTGGTGATGAATATTCAACTAAAAGTTGCTCTTCAAAACCTACATAATTATATGAGCCTGACGCTGTTGGTGCTGCTTGACCACCAGAGCGTTCAATTGATAAACCACGGAAACGTAAAAGGTGATTCCAAATTGCTTCTAAACCATCTTTTGGAATTGGGAACGGTACACCCACAGCTGTGTTTTTAATACCGTTACCACCTTCAACTAACTCGGCTGTCGTAGCGTATTTTTTAGTCGCATCATAAACAAACTGCGGATAAGACGCACTACGACGCGTTGGATAAATGTTCATCTTAAACGTGTCTGGATAAGTGTTGAATAATTCAACCTGACCAGGGCTCAAGTACTCTTTATATTTATCAACGTTTGACTTATCGATGGTGAACAACACTTTATCATCAGCGAATGGGTCTGGGTGATGCATGCCTGGTTTATAGTCTGCAGGAGGGGTTGTGATACCACCCGTCCAAGCTGGAATAGAACCATCTTTGTTAGCTGCTTTTTCTGCGCCAATTGGCGTTAAGTCATTACCTAAACGTGCTGCTTCATCAGCAGTAATTTTTGCAAGTACACTAGAGCTTGCGAAAACGCTACAAAAAGCTGCAGCAATGAGGGTAGGTTTTCTAATAATCATAATTTACCCTTAGATTGAATATTTAATATTAAATGAAACATAATCGCGGTCAGAGAATGTATTCGTCGCGCCACCACCCCAGAAAGAGTTATAGCTAAAGTCGAATGACCACGCATTTTGATAGTTGAAGTTCATCGTTACACCGAGTGATTTACGGTCTTCAACAAATAAGAACATCGGATCAGGTGTAATACCATTCACATCATGTGAGAACACAAAACGTGGCGAGAAGTTAACACCGTTGAAAATGTTATAGTAATCACCTTTAGCGATTAAACGATAACCCCATGCCGATGCTGTTGGGAACGGATTCGTTTCAGGACCATTCGATAAACCCATATGAAGGGTTGAATAATCATCGCTCAGTGGCCCCTGCATAATGCCGCTTCGACCCGTACCAGCAACGTTTAAACGCAGCTCATCGTATTCAGGCATATTATTAATGCGCACACCACCGATTTCACCAACAACCGCCCAGCTGTCTGCACCTAATGATGGGCCAAATAGATGCGTTGCTGTAAATTGTAATTGTGCTGTGTTACGTAATATAAAGCCTTGCGCCACTTCACCAGGACCTACAACACTTGTAGCATCACCCAAACTCATTTGCGAAATACCCGCAAAGTCAGGTCGAATTCCAGCCACGGCTAGTTGTTCTGGCATACCCGCATAAAGAAGCTCTACGTCATCAATTTGTAGTGGCTCATCTTGACGGAATGCAAATTCACCAGCGAAAGCAGTTTCGCCTAATGATGTATTAAAGCTGATACCATAAAGCTTAATATCTTCAGGGTATTCTAATTGGCCTTTGGTGAATGCTTGTAAGCTAGTTACATTATCTTCAGTGATTTCTGTAGATAACAACATACCAATATCAGCCGCGATAGCACCAGCTGTAAAATTAGATACTTGACCAGAAATTACTGGGCGTCGGCTATGGTAATTGATGTGGTATAAAGCCACTTCAGTATCGTTTAATTCAGGTAAAAACATACCTAAACGTAAACCATATTGACCACCATCATCTGGCTCATTTTTACCCGCACTGCCCTTACCTTTAAGAGCTACTTTAGTCGGATAAGCTAAATACATTTGCGCCATCATAGCTTGACCTTGCGCAGATGTTGGATCAACACCTTGCGAACGCACAATATCGTCTAAGCTGTTTAAGCTTTCTGTTAAGAATGCTAAATCGATATCTGGGTTTGATGTAAAACCTAGTTGAATATTTTGCTGATAACCATTTTCTGACGCGAAATCGTTAGTCGAGAAGTACGTGCCTGCAGCTGGAAGACGTGTTTCATGCCATTCATATTGGTAAAAGCCTTCCAGTGTTAAGTTATCTGTAATGCCAAGTGATGCCCAAAGCATACCCACAGGGATAAAGGCTTCTTTTAACTCAGCGCCTGGCGCTTTTAAACGATCGATATCAACTGGGTTAACGTTTATACCATGAGAAATCAAGGTACTTTCACCCCAGTTTACAACTTGCTGACCTAAGCGAATAGACAGAGGGTTACGACCTTCATTTAAATCGAAGTTTGCCCAAACGTACGCATCTAATAAACGTAAATCAGCACATACTTGTTCTTTAGTGTCATCATCGTCACATGGGTCTACTTTGTTACCTGATGTAGGATTGCTGTATGCAAAATCGCCATCCATCAATGCAAAGTCGTAAAAATACATAAAGCGTGTAAAGAAACCATAGTTATCTTTACTAATTGATAACTCGTGGTTGCCCTTTAATAATTTTGAGAATGAATCACCACTATCAAAATTTAAATTCCCTGCATCACCATTATTAGAGTAGGCACCAGGTTGGTTCCAAACATCCGCAGAAGAATAAATAGGATTTAACGCAGAATGATAACCCGTCCAATCGAATGAAGGATTATTACTTTTACCTATATGTTTAAAATCTCGGTCTTCAACACGAATGCTTTGACCATAAGAAAAGTTAGAGTCAAAACGTACGTCAAAGTCCCCTAACTCGAAGTTTGCTGCATGCAAAGATGTACTTGAGATTCCGAGTGTAGCCGCCGCGAGTCCCAAAGCTATTTTGTTTTTAACAAAAAGCGATCGTTTTATCATTGTGTTCATCCCCCTGTAACGGGTTGTTCTGTGATCAAATTGTTGTTTTTAGTATCTTTCTAACGATAGAAGCGAAACAATAAAAATACAATATAGAACGCGTTCAATCGGTTAATATTTATTTAAAAATGTGACGTTTACGTATTGGTAAGACGTCATACCAGATATTTTATACACGTAAATTAACAATAGAACAAATCGAATTAACAAAAATATAATAAAATTACTGTTTTGAAGAGCAAGAAAATAACTACAAATGAGGCTTTTTTACTGGGTACTGAGCAATAAAAAAGCAGCTATAGCTGCTTTTTAACTCACTTTCTCTAATTTTATAAACTGATTTTCATCGGTTAATGTTAGCCGAAAGCGCCCTCTTATTCCTAAAGAAGAAATGTGCGGGCGTAAATAACGAGCATCGAATCGTACGATTTTACCGCCGTCTTCTGTTACCTGAACAGACTTATATTTACCATGATAGTAATCAAGACATTCAGCATAACTAAGGTACAAAGCAAAATAGTATTCTCTCATTAGCTTTCAAGTGCTTTCTCAACCTTTTCAAATAAATCATCGCTTAACCCTTCTAAATTTGCTAAACGCATTAACTGCGCTTTTATAGCTGCTGAACGATTTTCGTCGTAACGTCGCCATGACATAAATGGTGTTAGCATTCGCGATGCATTTTGAGGGTTAATATCATTTAATTTAACTAATAAGTCGCCCAAAAGTTCATAACCTTTACCATCTGCACGATGGAATTGGGTAATATTAAAATGACTAAAGCTGCCAACTAATGCCCGTACACGATTTGGGTTTCCAAAATCGAAGCTTGGATGATTATAAAGAGCTTTAATATCTTCAATACTGCTCGCTGTCTCTTTCATCGCTTGCAGTGCAAACCATTTATCCATTACAAGTACATCATGACGCCATTTTGCATCAAATTCATCAAGTAATGTGTCACACAATGGGTGGTTAGCTTTCACAACAGCACTTAATGCTGCCAATACATTCGTCATATTACTACTGTGAGCAGACTCATTAATTAAGCTATTTACTGAGTTGTGATTTGTTTTAGCTAAATAGTACAAGCAAACTTGTTTAAGAGCACGTATGGCTACAGCAGTTGCAGAGGTTGATCCATCATCCAACAGAGCGTTATAACAATTAACAAAAGAGTCAGCTAAACTGCTTGCAATTTGCGCTTCAAAGGTATTTTGCACTGAGATGATGTCATCCACAGGAATGATTGAGTATTCCGCGGCTAAAGTATCGTAACTGGGGAGTTTTAACAGTTCTGCAATTAGTGCAAGATCACCCTCTCGCTCATCAATAAGTGTTTTAAGCGCATTAATTATTTCATCTGATAAGTTAGCATCACCAGATGCAACAGCTTGTTTCATCTCATTAGTAAATAAGCGTTGTTGAGCATCCCAGCGCGAAAAGTCACTACGGGCAAAACGCATAATATGTAAAAGATCAGCAGCAGAAGTGTTTTGATTAACAATGCATGGCGCAGAGAAGTCCTCTAACAGCACTGCGACTGGACGCTGTTTAATCCCTTCAAAAACAAACTGCTGTGTTTTTTCAGTGACATTTAATACCGAATCTTGTGGCTGGTTATTAATCACAAGAGGTAGTGACTGCCCTACACTGTCTAAAAGCTCAACAGCAAACGGAATATGCAATAAGGCATTGTCAGGTTGATTATCAGGAGCAAACTGTTCAATGCTGAGTGTGAAGGTCTGCTTTTGTTCATCGTAAACTTGTTCTACATTAAGTTTTGGCGTTCCAGCTTGACTATACCAACGCTTAAATTGCGTTAAATCGATACCTGATGCATCACTCATAGCAGCAACAAAATCATCACAGGTAACAGCTTGTCCGTCATGACGCTCAAAATACAATGACATACCTTGTTGGAACTTTTCTTCACCCAGTAAGGTATGCATCATACGAATAACTTCAGCCCCTTTGTCATACACAGTAACCGTGTAAAAGTTGTTCATTTCGATGACTTTTTCAGGGCGAATTGGGTGTGCCATTGGCCCCGCATCTTCACTAAATTGGTGCGTTCGCATCACTTTAACCGCATCAATTCGATTGAGTGCTCGCGACCCCATATCACTACTAAACTCTTGATCGCGGAAAACAGTCAATCCCTCTTTTAAAGACAATTGGAACCAATCACGGCATGTAACTCGGTTTCCTGTCCAGTTGTGGAAGTACTCGTGACCTACAATTGATTCAATCGTATGGTAATCTTTATCTGTGGCTGTTTCTTGATTCGCCAGAACACATTTAGAGTTAAAGATATTTAAACCTTTATTTTCCATCGCGCCCATGTTGAAGAAATCAACAGCGACAATCATGTAAATATCTAAATCGTATTCAAGGTTAAAGCGCTCTTCATCCCATCGCATTGATTTTTTGAGAGATGTCATAGCATGAGGTGTTTTTGATAAATTTCCTTTATCAACAAATAAAGCTAATTCAACATTGCGACCTGACTTGGTTGTATAATGATCACGTAGCACATCAAAGTCACCAGCGACTAATGCAAATAAGTAGCTAGGCTTTTTAAATGGGTCTTGCCATTTTACAAAGTGCCGACCGTCATCTAAGTTACCAGCCTCAATTTGGTTACCATTTGAGAGCAAGTGAGTATATTTTTTGTCAGCAATAATAGTCACATCAAAACTGGCAAGTACGTCTGGACGGTCGAGGTAATAGGTAATTTTTCGAAAACCTTCGGCTTCACATTGCGTACAGTAAGCACCACCCGACAAATACAAACCTTCTAGTGAAGTATTCGTTTGCGGATCAATATGGTTTTCTATTTTCAGAATAAAGTTTTCTGGTAGGTTATGAATGATTAGTTTTTCATCTTCGAGTGTATAATCATCATAGGCTTTATCATCAACCACCACTGAGATAAGCGTTAAATCAACACCATCAAGAGCAAGGTCCGAATTACTTTCATCAGTACGATTGATTGTCATTGTAGACTGTACTGACGTTTGTAAAGGCGCTAATTCGAAGCGTAAATCGATATGTTGAATTGAAAATTGAGGGGCTTGATAATCTTTTAAATATTGAGCTTGAGGTTTACTCGTAGCAGACATAACTGGCTCCAAAATGGCCCTGCAACTATACAGGGCCTAAGTTTATTATTCAGCGCTAGCTTCTTGTTTAACGTGTTTTGGGGTAATACGTAAAATCTTAATACCTAAATAGGCGTAAACAACCGCTAAGAATGGATTAATTAAATTAAAGAATGCATACATAGCGTAATCAAATGGATTTATTAATAAAACACTCTGCATGTAAGCACCACAGGTATTCCAAGGTATAAGTGGGCTTGTAATAGTACCGCCATCCTCTAATGTGCGAGATAAGTTAACTGGCTTCAAACCGCGCTTTTCGTACTCGTCTTTAAACATTCGACCAGGAACAACAATCGCAATATATTGGTCAGCTGCTACCGCATTTGTACCAATACAGGTTGCGATAGTGGCAGTAATAAGCGAGCCTGTGCTTTTTGCTATTTTTAAAATGCTCTTTACGAACATATCAAGTAAACCGGTTTTTTCCATAATAGCGCCGAACATCAAGGCTGTCATAATCAGCCAAGTTGTTGTTAGCATGCCTGCCATACCGCCACCACTTAATAGTGAGTCCATTTTTTCATCGCCAGTATCGATACTGAAACCGTCGAAGAAGGTTGTCCAAACTAGTTTAAAATAGCCAATCGCGTGGCCTTGTGATGCATCAATTTGGCTATTTATTAAATCTGATTGAAATAACATCGCCCAAATCGCACCTAATACTGCCCCGATAGAAATTGCAGGAAATGCTGGCATTTTACGGATCGCTAAGAAAAGTAATACAGCTAACGGCACTAGCATCTCAAAGCCAATATTGAAGTTTTGCTCTAATAAATTAACGATTTCATCAATACGGCCTGCTTCTGTCGAACCACCTGCATTAAATCCCATAAAAATAAAAATAATTAACGCAATAATAAAGCTTGGCACTGTTGTCCAGAGCATATGATGAATATGTTCAAATAAATCAGCTCCCGCAACAGCAGGAGCCAAATTAGTGGTTTCTGATAATGGACTTAACTTATCACCAAAGTAAGCACCAGAAATAACCGCACCCGCAGTAACAACTTGTTCAAGGCCAAGGCCTGTTGCGACACCAAGCAGTGCAACACCAATGGTCGCAGCTGTAGTCCATGAGCTACCGATACTCATCGCAACAATGCCACAAATTAAGCAACTTGCTGCGTAAAACCAGCTTGGATTAATGATCTGTAAACCATAGTAAATTAAGGTTGGTACAGTGCCTGAAAGTAGCCAAGTACCAATTAAAGCACCGACCATCAAAAGAATGATGATTGCACCAAGAGACAAAGTGATCCCTTCGATCATGGCTTGTTCTAGTTTCTTCCAGGTATAACCATTTTTTAAGCCAATTAATGCGGCAGTAAAGGTGGCAAATAATAATGCGATTTGATTTGGACCCGATGATGAGTTATCACCGAATAAGTAAACTGCTGCACCTAGCAGGCAAACCAGCACTGAAATTGGGATCAGGGCGTCCAAAAAGCTGGCCTGTTTAACAGGTTTATCTTCAACTGAATTCAAAAGATAGTCTCCTACACGTCTTATATGGCGTGTTTAATTATTATTGTTCATAAGCCTCAAACCCTTATAGTTTAAGGCTATCAGATTTTTCATTATAACAAGATGACCTGTTTTAGGTAGCAAAAAAGGCGCCTAAGCGCCTTTTTATTGAACAATTTTGCTAAAAAAATGCTAATTATTTTTTCGCGATACGACCATATTTAATATAGTCCTGAGTGATCAGAGCCGCTTCTTCTAAGAATGGGTCTAAATCATCTAGCACATCAGGTAAGTCGTCTAGTTTCTCAACTGGCTTTTCACCCAGACGAACCAAACGTTCATTCGCACGCTCTAATGCACGCTCTTCGCCTTCGTCTTTCTCTTTTAAGCGGTCAGCTTCAACTAGTGAGATAGTCTTACGGTCTTTCTCTTCTTGATAGCGCTTAATGTCATCAAACACATAACCAAACTCAGGTTCACTTGCAATACGTGCATCATGAAGCTTATTAACGTAAGAGATAGCTGGTTTTAGGTTATCAACTGAGTTGTATTTAGCACGGATGATACTATCCCAAGGTAGTGCATTATCTTGCTGGCTTTCGCCCCATTCTGCAGGATCGATAGCTGAAGGGAAAGATACGTCTGGTATCACGCCTTTGTGCTGTGTACTACCGCCATTGATACGGTAGAATTTTGCAATCGTATATTGCACGCTACCTAATGGATGATCATATAAATCGTAAGCACGGCCAAGCGGTTTATGCTGCTGTACAGTGCCTTTACCAAATGTTTGCTCACCAATCACAATTGCACGACCATAATCTTGCATTGCCGCAGCAAAAATTTCCGAGGCAGAGGCACTATAACGGTCAACTAATACCGTTAATGGGCCATCATAAAAAGTCACACCATCACGGTCTTTTTGCTCTTCAATACGATTATTTAGTGTATGGATTTGAACGACCGGGCCTTGATCTATAAATAAACCAGAAAGTTGTGTCGCTTCATATAAAGAACCACCACCATTTTGACGTAAGTCGATGATAATACCATCAACTTTAGCTTCTTTTAATTTAGCAAGCTCAACTTTTACATCTTGTGATAGGTTATTGTAAAAGCCTGGTATTTCAATCACACCGATTTTACTGGTTAAATCTGAATACTTTGCTTCAAACACATTTGATTTGGCAGCACGGTCTTCTAAGCGAATTTTATCACGGGTTATTTCAACCACTTTAGGAGTGCCGTGAGCATCTGCACCTTTTAGATATTGTAAACGTACTTTGGTGCCTTTTGGACCTTTTATAAGCTCAACAACATCATCTAAGCGCCAACCGATAACATCAACAAAGTCTTCACCTTCTTGGGCAACACCAATAATACGGTCATCAGCTTTAATTTGCTCTGACTTATCTGCTGGACCACCCGGTACTAGGCTACGAATTACTGTGTAATCTTCATCATAACTAAGGACTGCGCCGATACCTTCTAACTCAAGGTCCATATCCATCTTGAATTGTTCAGCACGTCGTGGAGATAAATAAGAAGTATGCGCTTCGATGCTTCGTGCAAACGAGTTCATTACAATTTGAAACGCATCTTCACTATTTGTTTGTACTAAGCGTTTTTGCGCATTGTGGTAACGCTTGGTTAAAACATCTTTAATGCCTTGCCAATCTTTACCTGTCATTTTTAAGCGTAACGCATCATATTTAACTCGTTGACGCCATAACTCATCTAACTCAGCCTGAGTTGTTGCCCAACTCGCGTCCTCGCGGTCGAACATGTATTCATCTTCTTTATCAAAAGTCATTTCTTTATCAAGTAATGACAATGAATAATCATAACGCTCAAAACGTCGTTTTAAGCTTAAGTTAAAAATATCAAAAGCAAACCCAAGCTTCCCTGTCGAAAGTGCATTATCAAACTGGTCTTTATATTGCGAGAATGATGCAATATCTGAAGCTAAAAAAACACTTTTGTTGAAATCAAGGGATTCGATGTAACGATCAAAAACTTGCTCAGATAATTCGTCGTTAAAACGAATAGGTTTGTAGTGTGCACGAGTAAATAAGTTTGTCACCCGTTTACTAGCCGTACTATGCTGGCTTTCTTGCTTAAGAATAGGCAAATCTTCAACAGTAAGATTGTCTGTAGATGCCAATAATGAACCTGAAAACAGGGCAGCGACTAACGGAATGAGCGTAAACTTATTACTCATACACAACTCCTTAATTTTTTACAGCTATTAAATGATATACAGGCTGTCTGCTTTGGTCTTAACTTGCATCCCTGTTACTAACTCAACATGAACCTCATCTTTGTTCACTTCAGTAATAACCGCATTAACAAGTGCTTGGCCAAGTTTAACTTTAACTTTGCTATTTACCTTGACCTCAGAGGCAGGTAAAGGTTCAACTTTTCCAGAACGTTTTGCAGGTGCAGCTTTTGCAGGCTTATTGCTAACTTTAGCGCCTTTTTCAGCTGATTTTGCATGATGACCCGTATTCTTTTTGTAAGATTTTGTGTCACCGTCTTTGCGTGGACGTTGTTGCTTTTTGCGTTTAGCCATTTTTGCACGGCTTTCTTCTAACGCTTTTTGTGCATGTTCAACGTGTTCTTGTTCCACTTTTTCGTCTTGATTACCATCAAGATCGATACGAAACTCAGATTTAGTTACTGCTTCTAAATAACGCCAATTAGAGGTGTATTTTCTTAGCGCTTGACGAACCTGAGTTTTACTTACTTTCTCAGAACCTTCAATGCGCTCAGCGATATCTTTAAAAATACCTACTTTTAGCGGTTGAATGCCGTCTTTTTGTTTAAAACATTGTGGAAATTCTTGGTATAAGAAATCCAGTACTTCATTAATATCTTTTAGCTTGTTTGTGGTTTCCATGTTAGAACCTTTTATTACATCTTTTCATCAAGTGATGAATCGACATAGTGTGTTACCCAGTCGGTCAACTCTTCGAAGTCCGCTTCAATAAGCGCTAAATCACCGCGAAGGTGTTCCCAAATACCATTAATAATTTCATCAATTGATTCACAGTCAAGGTCATCAGGTAGACGATCCCAAGCCATGTGAATCAAGTCGTTGAGCCTTTCAGCAACAACTTCTTCTTCCCCTTCCCAATCACCTACATCGTGAATCGCAAAAAGGTAATCTTGCACATTTAGCAGATCTTTCATTTTAGATTTGCCTCAAAGCATTTTACCAATGCTTCTAAACCAGCTTGATCATCAGTATCAAAACGGCCAATGCTCGGGCTATCAATATCAAGTACAGCAAACACTTTACCATCTTTGAAAACAGGTACAACAATTTCAGAATTTGATGCTGCATCACATGCAATATGACCTGCAAATGCGTGAACATCTTCAACTAATTGTGTTTGTTGTGTTTGTGCAGCAGTACCACATACCCCTTTACCTACTGGAATACGGATGCATGCTGGATTGCCTTGAAACGGCCCTAACACTAATTCTTCGGGAGAATCCATTAGATAAAAGCCCGCCCAGTTTATATCCTCTAAAGAGGTAAACAACAACGCACTTAAATTTGCCATATTTGCAATGACATTTGATTCACCTGCAATTAGTGATTCAGCTTGTTTAACTAATGACTGGTAAAAATCCTGCTTTTGCATACCAAACTACTTCTTATTAAACATACAGTAGCTAAAGGTACTCTTTGTAAGCAATAAATGAAACCTTTTAAGGGCAAAAAAAAACAATTTGCCCTTAAAATAAGCTAGCTTGATTAAATATTCTGCTATTGATGTGGAGATTGGGTTGCTAACTCCTGTCTTAAACCAAATAAAAACAGCCCTGCTGCTAAGGCAGACATAACTGCATTGATTACAAATGCCATCCCTGTAGTTGCACTTAACAAGTAACTAAAAATTGCCCCACCTAATAATCCCAGTGTCAAAACACCCGAATAGTTTACTTTTGCATATTTATACATAAGTAAATAACCCGGTACTACAAACGCTGCCATTGTAAGACCCACAATGTGCGCATTAGCGATTGCACTGACAAGTAGATTAAAAAAAATATTCAGCCCATTACCATCTAAGGTAAAAGCATAATAAAGGCCGAGGATACAACCTACGATAACGGGCGATAATAATGAAAGTCCTACACTCTTTGCTAAACGATGTTTCATAAATTCCCTAATTTCACAAAGATAATACGAGATACGTAAAGCATGGACTAAGTGGTTGAAATGCGAAATATCGACAATAGTCGTAATTTGTAAAACTGAGGAAAGGCTGTAGAAACAAAAAAGCCGCTGAATAAATTCAGCGGCTTCAATGATGGTGGAGAGATAGGGATTTGAACCCTAGAGGGGCTACAAACCCCTGCCGGTTTTCAAGACCGGTGCATTCGACCACTCTGCCATCTCTCCGAATGCGAAAAACCTACTCGCTAACGCCAGTAGTAAAAATAATGGTGGAGAGATAGGGATTTGAACCCTAGAGGGGCTACAAACCCCTGCCGGTTTTCAAGACCGGTGCATTCGACCACTCTGCCATCTCTCCGACGGCGTGCATAATAGATAAGGCAGCTGTGTTTGTGAAGCTTTTTTTTCAAAAATCTGTTTAAGTGATTAAAAAACAACTAAATCGCTCAGCATTAACACAATTAAAGTCAAAATATAATCGATTTGAACTTTTTGATTATTTTGCATGTCTATTGATCTACAAAGGTTTGCCCAAACATATAACTCTTGATAGGCTTAGTTTCAGTTTAATATTGGAACTAACGAACGAATTAAGTTCATTCAAAGGAGCTCTAACAATGGCGTTTAATCAATCGTACAATACCACTAGACCGGTAATGTCGACTATTGAAACAAATAAAGTATTAAAAAATACTTACTTTTTACTGGCTATGACACTTGCTTTTAGCGCAGTAACTGCAGGTATTTCAATGGCGATGAATCTACCTTATTTTATGGGGTTAGTATTTAGCTTGATTGCATTTGGTGTTCTTTTTGTAGTTAACAAAAAGGCTGACAGTGCATCAGGTGTTGCATGGGTGTTTGTATTTACTGGTTTGATGGGCGCGGGCCTTGGCCCTATGCTTAACTACTATGCAGCAATGCCGAACGGTCCAATGCTAATAATGCAAGCGCTTGGTTCTACTGCGTTGATCTTCTTTGGTTTGTCTGCGTATGCACTTACCACTAAAAAAGACTTCTCATTTATGGGCGGCTTTTTAACTGTTGGTTTAATCGTGGTTATCATTGCAAGCCTAGTAAACCTCTTTATTGGTAGCTCTATCACCTTCATGGTTATTAATGCAGCTGTTGTATTGATTATGTCTGGTTTAATCTTATTCGATACAAGCCGTATCATAAATGGCGGCGAGACAAACTATATTCGTGCCACAGTATCTTTATACCTGAACGTCTATAACTTATTTACATCTCTTCTACACCTACTTGGTGCAAGTGATGACTAATTAAATAGTTCTGTTAAAATAGCCCCTTTCTAGGGGCTTTTTTATTGGATGCGTTTTGGCAAAATTTGTACTTTCTCTTCACACCGCACCGACTGACCACGATACTACACAACGTCTGATTAAATTTTCACAGGCATGCATTGAGTCAGGTCACACTATTTCAGCTGTTTTTTTATACCAAGCAGGTGTTTTTCATGCCAGCCAACATTTAGAACTTGCCAGTGACGAGCTACCAATAAGTCGTTTGTGGCAAGGTTTACATGAACAAGCTATTCCGCTTTTATTATGCGTTACAGCTGCAGAAAAACGAGGATTAGATATTAACCAAACGGGTGTTTTCACAGTGGCGGGGTTAGCTGAGTTTGCAATGCTTGCCAGTGATGCTGATAAATGGGTGCAATTTAAATGAAAAACGTATTAGTTATTAGCCAACACAGCCCGTTTGATGACCAGCATATTCGTGACTCACTCGACACAACGCTAATTTTCGCTGCTATTGAACAAAACATTAGCTGGTTGCTCAGTGGTGAGGCAGTTTTAGCTCTAAAAAAGAATCAACAGCCAGAACAACTTGGTATCAAAAACTATTTTAAAACCATTAAGACGCTTGAGTTATATGATGTAGAAAATATTTATGTGTGCGAAAAATCATTAATAGACTTTAATTTAACAAAAGATAAATTAATTATTGATGTGAAGGTAGCCAGTTTTGAGCAGCAACGTCATTTAATAAGCCAACAAGATCAGGTGGTAACATTATGAGCACACTTCATATATTTGCTAAACCACTTTCTCATTATTGCACCAATACGCTAGCAAATTTAATAGCCGCAGAGGATACTATTCTATTAGTTAGCGACGCTTGCTACAGCAGCACGCAATTTAAGCAATTTTCATCCGCTTTATATTTACTCAATGAAGATGCCACAGCACGAAATATCTCTATAAGCTTGGGCGACATCGCAATCGACTACACGCAATTTGTAGAAATGACTTTAAACACAAAGAACACGATTACTTGGTAAACCATGCTTGAATTTAATAACAAACAAATAGAAACTGACAAACAAGGTTATTTACTTGACTCAAATGATTGGTGTGAAGAGCTTGCACCAATCATTGCTGAGCAAGAGAATATTACGTTAAGTGAACAGCACTGGGAAGTTGTGCACTTTGTGCGTGATTTTTACTTAGAATATAACACCAGCCCAGCAATCCGTATGCTGGTCAAAGCCATGGCCCAAAAACTAGGTGAAGAAAAAGGTAATAGTATGTACTTATATAAACTATTTCCCAAAGGCCCAGCTAAACAAGCAACTAAAATTGCAGGTTTGCCTAAACCGGCTAGGTGTATTTAATGGTCAACAAAGCCAATAGCAAACCACGTCGTAGTAGCGGTCGAACGTATTCAAGGCCCACGCAAAAACGCCAAGTTAAAAAAGCAATCAGTCCAGAGCAGCGCAAAGTAGTGCTGTTTAACAAACCATTTGATGTGCTTTGCCAATTTACTGATGATCAAAACCGCAAAACGCTTGCCGACTTTATTAGTATTAAAGACGTGTATGCAGCAGGACGCTTAGACAGAGATAGCGAAGGGCTTTTGCTACTTACAAACTGCGGCAAGTTACAACATACACTCACTGAACCCAATAAAAAAACAGCTAAAACGTATTGGGTTCAAGTAGAAGGCGATGTCAGTGATGAGGCTATTTTTGCCCTAAACAAAGGCGTAGAACTTAAAGATGGCATGACCAAGCCTGCCAAGGTTAAACGTATTGATGAGCCATCCGTTTGGCCTCGTACCCCGCCCGTTCGCGAGCGCAAAAACATACCTACCAGCTGGTTGGAAATCTCTATCACTGAGGGACGCAATCGCCAAGTTCGTCGCATGACTGCTCATGTTGGCTTTCCAACTCTACGATTAATTCGTTACAGCATTGGTAACTATACTCTCGATGGTTTGGATAGTGGTCAGTTTAAAGTAGTGAACAATCCAGATGCATAAACCTAATGTCACAGTCGCGGCTATCGTTACATGCGAAGATAAGTTTTTACTTGTTAAAGAACGCGATAAACACACAGGTGAGATCTGTTATAACCAGCCTGCCGGTCATTTGGAGGCAAATGAAACCTTAGCTGAAGCTGCTTGTCGTGAGCTTATTGAAGAGACAGGTATTAGCCTTAATGCCAGCCATCTGGTTGGTATTTACAATTTACATGCAGCTAATGGCGTCCATTATATGCGTTTTAGCTTTGCTTTTACTTGCCCAGAGCTATATTTACCATCCCCCCAAGATAATGACATTCTCAGTGCCGATTGGTTTAGCATTGAGCAAATAAGAAACTTACCACTTAGAAGCCCGCTGGTTTTAAAATGCATTGAAGATCATTTAGCTGGCCAAGCCTACCCCCTAAGTTTGATTTACCAATAACCGCTGTAATTTTGGCTGGTTTGGGCGTCTAAAAGTATGCTATATCCAACCCACTATTACTTGCAATCAATGCCTTGCCTAAATCGCTTTTAATTCCAACTGAAACTCGCATCTTGAGGTGGTTTGGGTATATAATACCGCCCTTTCCATAGCAGTTAAAAATGACAGCGAATATTATGAGCGAAAATAGTCACATTAAAGTCATCGTGGGTATGTCCGGCGGTGTTGATTCTTCTGTATCAGCGTATTTATTAAAGCAGCAAGGCTATCAAGTTGAAGGCCTGTTCATGAAAAACTGGGAAGAAGACGATAATGATGAATATTGCGCTGCAGCTGAAGACCTAAAAGACGCACAAGCTGTGTGCGACAAGCTAGGCATTGAGCTTCACACTGTAAATTTTGCAGCCGAATACTGGGACAACGTATTTGAGTACTTTTTAGCTGAGTACAAAGCAGGCCGTACGCCAAACCCAGACATCATGTGTAATAAAGAAATCAAATTCAAAGCATTTTTAGAATTTGCAGCGCAAGCACTGGGTGCAGATTATATCGCGACTGGTCACTATGTGCGACGCGAAAAACGTGGTGATAAATTTGTCATGTGTCGTGGTCTTGATGACAACAAAGATCAAAGCTATTTCTTGTACACATTAAGCCATGAGCATATTGCACAAACACTTTTCCCTGTTGGCGACATTGCAAAACCAGAAGTACGCCGTATTGCTGAAGAGCAAGATTTAATTACGCATGATAAAAAAGACAGCACTGGTATTTGCTTTATCGGTGAGCGTAAATTTAAAGACTTTTTACAAAAATTCTTACCAGCTCAGCCAGGTAAAATTGAAGATACCGATGGCAATGAAGTGGGTGAGCACGAAGGTTTGATGTACCACACGCTGGGTCAACGTAAAGGCCTATTAATTGGCGGCATGAAAGAAGGCTCAGGTGAACCTTGGTACGTTGTAGATAAAGACGTTGAGCGCAACGTACTAGTCGTTGGCCAAGGTAAAGACCACCCTCGCCTATACAGTAATGGCTTAAATGCAAATCAACTTCACTGGGTTGACCGCGAAGGCCCTAAAGGGACTACGCGCTGTACGGTTAAAACCCGTTATCGCCAAGAAGATATCAGTTGTACATTACTCGTTGGTGAAGATGGTATGGCACGCGTGTTATTTGATGAGCCACAAAAAGCCGTGACTCCTGGTCAATCAGCCGTTTTCTATGCTGACGAAGTCTGCTTAGGCGGTGGGATTATTGATTCGGTGATCAAATAATGACAGAACACCAAGTCATGGCGTTAGCTGCCATGTGTCAAGTTGCTAAACAAGTACAAAAAGTTGCGCAATATGGCCAAGGTAGCGACCACGAATTAGAAAAGTTATTAAACTGTATAATTGAAACATCACCAAATAGTCCTGAAGATGTGTATCAGGGTAAACATAATTTACGTGAAGGCTATCGCATTTTGATTGCACAGCTTTCTGCCGGCGCAGACAAAGACGTCGAAATCGTGAAATATGTGGGTGGTTTAATGCAATTAGAACGTGCATTAAGTTCAAAACAAAACAGCTTAAATGAATTAGGTCGTCGCATTGATGATGTTAAACGTCGCCTCGACCATTTTGCTATCACAGATGATACTGTTGTAGCAGCGCTTGCTGATATTTACTCATCGGTGCTAAGCCCCCTTGGGCATCGTATTCAAGTGTACGGCAAGCCAGAGTTATTAAAACAGCAGCTCACGCAAAACAAAATTCGTGCCCTATTATTGGCCGGAATTCGTAGTGCCGTGTTATGGCGACAAATGGGCGGTAAGCGCCGTCATTTTTTCTTTGCAAAAAGAAAAATCCTCGCTATTGCTAAACAATCAATTTAATTATCGTTCAAACTAGACAATTTAGGAGTCATTATGGAGCTTTCAGCGTTAACCGCTATCTCTCCGGTAGATGGTCGCTATGGCAGCAAGACCACGGAACTACGCAGCATTTTCAGCGAATTTGGTTTAATCAAATACCGTGTAACTGTTGAAGTTCGTTGGTTACAAGCTTTGTCTGCAGCAAGCGCAATCACAGAAGTACCGGCATTTAGCGACGAGGCTAATGCTTTACTTAATGCCATTGTTGATAACTTTAGCGAAGCGGATGCTGCACGCGTTAAAGAGATCGAGCGCACAACTAACCATGACGTAAAAGCAGTTGAATACCTACTTAAAGAGAAAGTAGCTGACAACGCAGAGCTAAACGCAGTTAACGAATTCATCCACTTTGCCTGTACTTCAGAAGACATCAATAACCTGTCTCACGGTTTAATGCTTACAGAAGCGCGTGATAAAGTATTACTTCCATACTGTGACCAACTTCTAAATGCATTGAAAGAAAAAGCAGTTGAATACAAGTCAGTTGCGATGATGACGCGTACCCACGGTCAACCTGCTACGCCATCTACAATGGGTAAAGAGTTTGCAAACGTATACATGCGCTTAAAGCGTCAACGTGACCAAATTGCCAAGGTAGAAATGTTAGGTAAAATCAACGGTGCTGTAGGTAACTACAACGCTCACCTTAGTGCTTACCCAGATTACGATTGGCACAGCCACGCTGAGCAATTTGTAACAAGCCTAGGTTTAACATTTAACCCATTCACAACACAAATCGAGCCGCATGATTACATTGCAGAGTTATTCGATGCAGTTGCACGTTTCAACACTGTATTACTTGATTTTGACCGTGACGTTTGGGGCTACATTGCACTTAACCACTTCAAACAAAAAACAATCGCAGGTGAGATTGGTTCATCAACTATGCCTCACAAAGTAAACCCGATTGATTTTGAAAACTCTGAAGGTAACTTAGGTATTGCTAACGCTATCTTTACTCACCTTGCGCAAAAACTCCCTGTTTCTCGCTGGCAACGTGACTTAACTGACTCAACAGTGTTACGTAACCTAGGTGTTGGTATGGGCTACACACTTATCGCTTACCAAGCGACATTAAAAGGTGTTAGCAAGCTTGAAGTAAACGAAGAGCGTTTATTAGCAGAACTAGACCAAAACTGGGAATTGCTAGCAGAGCCAATTCAAACGGTTATGCGTAAATATGGTATCGAAAAGCCATATGAAAAACTTAAAGACCTTACTCGTGGTAAGCGCGTAAACCAAGAAATCATGGCTGATTTCATCGATGGTCTTGAGTTACCTGAAGAAGCAAAAGTAGAAATGAAAAAATTAACTCCGGCTAATTACATTGGCCGCGCTGTTGAGTTCATCGACAACTTAGCTTAAATTCAAATTAAGACTTAAAAAAGCGAAAGGCCTTCCTTTCGCTTTTTTTATATCAATTCGCTTAGGTCATGTTATGTATCAATTAACCATCAATTCATTAACCCAAGAGCAATTTTTAGCTGAGTATTGGCAGAAAAAACCATTACTTATAAAGCAAGGCTTCAAGGATTTTTCAGATCCGATTGAACCCGAAGAATTGGCCGGTCTTGCCATGGAAGAAAGCATTGAATCACGTATTGTGACCAATCACTCAGATGATTGGCAAGCATACCATGGTCCTTTTGAAGACTTTAACTTGCTAACTGAAAAGCACTCAACATTACTGGTGCAAGCAGTTGACCATTGGCATAGCGATGCAGCACAACTACTGGAGCCATTTCGCTTTATTCCAAACTGGCGTATCGATGATTTAATGATCAGCTACTCTACCCCGGGAGGTGGCGTGGGTCCGCATTTAGATCAATACGACGTGTTTATTATTCAAGGTGAAGGAAAGCGCCACTGGCGAGTTGGTTTACCTGATGCGAACTTAAAGCAATTTGCACAAAATAAGAGCCTGTTACAAGTTGAGCAATTTCCTGCAGTGATCGACTGTGTGTTAGAGCCGGGAGATATTCTCTATATTCCACCAGGTTGCCCACATGAAGGTTACGCAGTTGAAAATGCACTTAATTACTCTGTAGGTTTTAGAGCGCCAAATCAACGCGACTTGTTATCCCAATTTGCCGATCACCTCATCGATACTGAGCTTGGTAATCAACGATATGGTGATGCAGAGCTTAAGTTGCGTTCATCTAAAGGTGAACTTAACCAAACTGAAGCAGAAAAAGTAAAGCAACTTATGATTGCTGCGATTAATGATGACGCAGTATTCAAGACTTGGCTTGGTAACAGTATGAGTCAGCCAAAACATGACATGGATTTAGCGCCTTTAGAGGAGCCATATACACTAGATGACGTAAATGACTTACTCAATGATGAGGACGTTGTTTTTGAGCGTTTAGGTGGTACCCGTGCCATTTATCAAGTAATTGACGATAAAATACTTTTAAGTATTAATGGTGTTAATTATATGCATGATTTAGCTGACCTTGAATTAATAACAAAGCTCACAGATCAAACCTGCTTGACCTCTGCTGATATAAATAGTTCAAAAAATAATCACATTTTCTTGAAAACCTTTACTACACTTTTAAATGAGGGTATTTGGTTTTGTTAGGAGCGTGTTTATATGGGCTACATGATAGATGAAGTTGAATGGAGTATCGACAAGGAACTATTGCAACAAATCCGAGAGAGAGTATTTGTTTGCGAATTACATATTCCAAAACACGTCGAATTTGACCATTTAGATAAAACGGCTCATCACGTACTTGTTACTGATGAAAGTAATAAATGTCCAGTTGCGACTGGGCGCTTGTGTAATGATGGGTTAATTGGTCGGATTGCTGTGTTACCTGAACACCGTAACCGATCAGTTTACAAATCATTATTGAATTACTTAGTAGGTTTAGCTGAAAAACAAGGCTGTGATTGCGTTAGTATCAATTGCATATTAAATGAAGTTGATCGATTTAAACGAAATGGGTTTTCAGCTGATGGCTTAGTATTTATGGAGGCAGGAATTCCAAGACAACGGATGCTCTGCCCTATCAAGCAATTTGATACGCGGCCATTCACTTTGGTGCACTAGATGGTTTAAAAAGCTGAATATAATTATTCAGCTTTTTTATTTAAAGTTAAGCTGGCTCATTTTGCCACATATCATCTTTTTCGAATAACTCATATAAACCATGAGCGCGGTTAATGAGTAAATTAGCAAAATCTACTTTTGTCTTATCTACAGCGCCCGACTGCATTAGTTGATCAGCCTTTAGTTGCCATTGCATTGAGAAATATCTAAGTACTTCACGGGCATTGGTTGCTGCACTTGCTTCTGCGTGGTCGGTTGGTAAACGCCCTGTGATAACCCAATAGCTTTTACCATTTTGTGCTTTAAACTTCCAAATAGCCACTAATGGCGCAATGAAACGGCTTTCTTTCTCAACAACGGTTTGCGGGATAACGCCTTTTTCAGCTAAATGCTTTTGTGCATTCTGGAAACATTCTCTTTGCCACATAACACTTTGTTTTTGCGCTTCGGCTTGTTCTTCTGGTGTTAATGGTCTTGCTTGTTTTTGTTCCATGGTGGTTACTCTTTTACAACATTTCTGACACTTTAAGGTTTAAAATGGCGCTGTGCAAGTGTTTACGGGCAATCAAAGGGCATTTAAATTTACTTGCCTACTATTCAGCCAACTCAGAAAGAAGAGTTAGGTTGAGTTAAAAATTGCAGCTCTTCAGGTGTTGATTCACGACCTAAAATTGCGTTGCGGTGTGGATAGCGACCAAACCTATCAATAATAACTTTGTGCTTTAGTTCAAATTCATAATTACTCATGCCTTTAAACAATTGCTCAGCCTGCTGATGAATAACTTTGGATTCACTATGCATAAACGGCATATAAATAAACGCAGCTTGAGAGCTAGGTAACTTTTTATCAAAGCCAAGTTCAATTGCTCTTTGCGCTAAGCTTAATGCTTGTGGATCTTGGCTAAAAGCCTGTGCAGTATTTCGATAAATATTGCGTGAAAACTGATCTAACACGATAATTTCAGCTAAAGAGCCTAGGGCATCCACTCGCCAGTCAGCATGCTCGCCAGCGATAACTTGCAATAGACATTCTGAAAACTTAACCGTAATTAATGCATCAGTGTCATCAGATTGCTTATACCAAGCTTCAGGGCCTAATTCATTAAACCAAAAATCGATAATCCTTTGCTTATCCATAAACATTCCTTAATTACCGAGTACTTTTGCTGGGTCTACTCGGGTTGCTTGCCATGCAGGGTATAATGTTGCCAAAATAGCGAGGACGAAGGTAACAATCACCGTGATAACAATATCTTGCCAAACGAGTTTACTAGGTAAAAACTCAATGAAATAAACACCTTGTAATGGGTTATCACCTAACAAATGACTGATCCACGAGAATAATTCACTGATATTTAATGCAAGCATAACACCTATAATCGTTCCAAGTATTACGCCAATAAGTGCTTGCGTAAATCCTTGCATAACAAAGGTGGCTAAAATGGTACTGTCTTGTGCTCCCATGGTTTTCAAAATTGCAATATTTGCCTGTTTTTCGCGTACTTCCATAACAAGTGATGAAACAATATTAAAACTAGCTACGGCAATAATTAGAAACACCACGATATACACAATAGTTCGAACCATTTGAATATCTTGATATAAGCTGCCTTGCGTTCTGAACCAACTAGAGACATAGACATAATCTGGGATAACTTGCCCCACCCGCATAGCGGTTTGATGAGCAGCAAATACATCAGCTACTTGTAACCGTAAACCGGTTACTTGGTTTTCATCGAAACTCAGTACACTTTGCGCTTTGTCGAGGCGAATAAAAGCCGCTGTTTCATCAATTGGGCCGCCCATTTTAATAATACCTGCAAGATTCAAACTCACCCGCTTTGGAGCAAGTAAAGTGTTACTTTGCTGGTTTATCTGTGGGATTAATAAGGTAACTGGGTCGCCAATTTTAAGACCTAACCGGTTGACTATTTGTTGTCCTAAAAGTACATCTTCTTGTTGTAACTGACTAACTAAGCGCCCTTCTGTAAATTGGTTTAACGCAGATACTTGGTTTTCAAACTCTGGGCTAACGCCACGCACTTCAACCGCTTTTAACTCACTTTTAAACTGCGCCATGCCGTTGACACTAATAAAAGGTGCTGCACCTGTTACACCGGCTTGCGAGCGCAATAAAGCAACTTTTGACTGCCAATTATTGATTGGTTTATTAGGAGCAACGTATTCAACCTGCGGTACAACCGATAAAAGCCGATGCACTAGTTGTTGCTCAAAGCCATTAATCACTGATAGAGCAACAATTAATACGGCGACTCCCAAAAGTATGCCGATTGTCGATGCTTTAGCAATAAAGCTTACAAAGCCATTTTGCCCCTCTTTTTGGCCACTGTGAGCGCGAAATCGTTTTGAAATAAAGGCACTAAGCAACATGCTGAGACTCTTTAATTGCAAGCTTACCATCATCTAAATAGGCAATTTTGCCTAGTTTATCTGCAAGCTCTAAATCATGGGTTACCACAACAAAACTAGTTTTTAAGCTGGTATTTAACTCTTTAATCAAGTCATAGATCTTAATTGCGTTTTGTTTATCTAAGTTACCCGTTGGTTCATCGGCTAGCACCAACGCAGGCTCTGTTACCAATGCACGTGCTATTGCAACCCGCTGCCTCTCACCACCTGACAACGCCGATGGTTTATGTTCGCAACGATGAGATAACCCTACTTTATCAAGCATGTTGAGGGCTTTTTCGTTTGCCGCTTTTGCGCTTAAACCTTTAATTAAAAGTGGCATAGCAACATTTTCAATGGCAGTAAATTCCATTAATAAATGATGGAATTGGTAAATGAAGCCCAAATTTTCGTTGCGGAAACTCGCTTGTTGTTTTCGGTTTAATTTAGCAACCTGCTGGCCTTTGATTTCAACGGTTCCATCTGTCGCATTATCTAAGGTGCCTAATATATGTAATAAAGTACTTTTACCAGAACCAGAACTACCTACAACGGCTAACATTTCGCCCTGATTGAGCGTTAAATCAACCCCTTTTAAGACTGCAACCTGATTATCGCCATCTTGATACACTTTATTAAGCTGCTGACAATTAATCACTAAATCACTCATAACGTAATACCTCTGCTGGATTCACTTTTGCAGCTTTTCGGGCAGGATACAAAGTAGCTAAAAAGCTCATAGCAATACTCCCTGCGGCAATTAGGCTCAAACTCATAACATCAAATTTAACGGGTAAACTCACACCCGCTAATAAATTAATGCCTAACATATTCAATAACTCATTTATATTGCTACTTAATAGCACGCCAAGTAACGCACCAATGCTGGTGCCAATAACACCATTGTATAAACCCTGGATCATAAATACATGCTGAACTTGCAAAGGAGTTAAACCCAGCGTTTGTAAGATAGCCACTTCACTTTGTTTTTCACTTACCATCATGGTTAATGCAGAAACTATATTAAACACCGCAACAAGCACAATTAAACCAAGTAACATAGACATAATGCGCTTTTCCATCGCCACAGCGGCAAATAACGTCCCTTGACTAGCTCGCCAATCAGTTACTGTGTAATCATTTAAAATTGCTGTTTGAGATTGCAATACTTGCTCTACAGAAAAAGGTTCGTACAAAGAGATACTCAAGTTGGGTGCTGCTGATTTTGCCAGCTTTAAAACTCGGCCTAACGAATAACCACTGGTAAATGCCAATGACATATCAATTTCAGATTGTGTTTCATACAGTGCAGCAACGGTAAACAAACGTTGGCTAGGTACTCGACCAAGGGGTGTATACGAACTGGCATTTGGCATGATCACCCGTACTTTATCCCCAAGCGAAATACCCAATTTACGGCTTAAATAGCGGCTAATCGCAATGTGATAGTTACTGTCCATTACTTGTGACCAATTGCCAGCAACAATTTTATCTTTTACGTTATACAGGGAGCTTCCTTCATCATAGAGCCCTTGCAATAACACGCCGTGTAAATCTTGGTTGGTTTGCAAAATGGCTTCGCCATGGCGATAAAGGTTAACTTGTTTAATATCTTTAGAGTTTGCTAGTTGCTGCTGTAACTGCAACATGGTTTCTTTCGAATTATCTTCAGCTGATACTTCGATATGGGGAATTAAACCAAGCATGTTTGTTTTGAGGTTATTTTCAAAGCCATTCATTACAGAACTGACTGTAAACAAGGCCATTAAGCCAATAGCAATGCCCGCAATTGAGAAAAATGAAATGAATGAGATAAAAGCATTGCCCTTTGAGGAGCGACTATATCTCAGCCCTATAAAAAGGCTAATAGGTTGAAACATAATAAGTTATGAATATTCCAAGGGCTAAATATGCGCTCATGTTAGCATAGATTTAGCCAGCATGGGATGCGCGAAATTGTAAAAAATAATTATAAATCTGATACTTGAACAGTAGCGACCAAATGGTCAAGTAATGCTTTTACATTGGTTGCTATAAATTGCCTAGGTGGGTACACCCCCCATACACCTTCAGGTGCAGGTGCAACATTCGAAAGTACAGCGGTCAACTTGCCATTGGCTAGGTGCTCATTGACATAATAATCCGGTAATTGCACGATGCCTAACCCTTTAATAGCTGCATCCACCAATGCCCAACCACTATTACATGCTAAACGCCCAGCCACTTTAATATGCTTATCTTGGCCCTGCTCTTTTACCCGCCAGTAGCTGTTATTACCGATGAGGCAATGGTGCTGACTTAATTCACTGACACTGTGCGGTTGCCCATAATTATTTATGTATTCGGGACTACAACATATAACCAGCCTGCGTTGGCTAATGCGCCGAGCTTTTAAAGATGAATCCTTTAGATGACCAAGCCGAATAGCTAAGTCATACCCTTCTTCTAATAGATTGACTTGCTCATTACTTAAATGACTGATTACTTCAATATCTGGGTGCTTTTGCATAAATGTATGCACCGCAGGCATTATGTAGCTTTCACCATACATGACAGGGGCTGTCAGCTTGATGCTGCCTTTAGGTGTCAGTTGCTGCTCGGCAAGCAGTGCCGTGGCATCATCCATAGCATGCTGTAACTGTTTTGTTTGATGCGCAAACACTTGCCCCTCTTGCGTTAGCACTACTTTACGGGTCGTTCGGGTTAGCAATTGTGTGTTTAATCGTTCTTCTAATTGACTCACATAACGGCTTACATGCGCCACTGACATACCCAGCAGTTTACTTGCTTTTGTAAAACTACCAGTTTCGGCTACCGCTAAAAATTCATCAATTCCGTGCCAACGATTCATTATTACCATACTGTAAAAGTGTTTTAATAAAACTAAGATTATCATTCATTGAGAAATAAATAAAATAGACTAAGTTTATTACTTACTTCCAACAACTATAAGGGAACGTTATGACTGATTTTATTAAATCAAAAGCGGCTATCGCTTGGGGTCCAAATCAACCACTCTCAATTGAAGAAGTGGATGTAATGATGCCTAAAAAAGGCGAAGTACTGGTAAAGATTGTTGCTACAGGTGTTTGTCATACCGATGCATTCACTTTGTCTGGTGAAGACCCTGAAGGTATTTTCCCAGCAATCCTTGGCCATGAAGGCGGCGGTATTGTTGAAGCTGTTGGTGAAGGCGTAACGCACGTTGAAGTAGGCGATCATGTTATACCTCTTTACACTGCTGAATGTGGCGAGTGTAAGATGTGTAAGTCTGGCAAAACAAACTTATGCTCTGCGGTACGTGAAACGCAAGGTAAAGGTTTAATGCCAGATGGCACAACGCGTTTCTATAAAGATGGTCAACCAATTTATCACTACATGGGTTGCTCTACTTTCTCTGAATACACTGTATTACCTGAGATTTCACTTGCTAAAGTGAGCAAAGAAGCACCTCTTGAAGAAATTTGTTTACTTGGTTGTGGTGTAACAACCGGCATGGGTGCTGTGACTAAAACAGCAAAAGTTCAAAAAGGCGATACTGTCGCTATTTTTGGTCTAGGTGGTATTGGTTTATCTGCCATCATTGGTGCAACTATGGCTGGCGCAAGCCGTATTATTGGTGTTGATATCAATACCAGCAAGTTCGAACTAGCTACTAAATTAGGCGCAACTGATTTAATTAATCCAAATGACTTTGACAAACCAATCCAAGAAGTCATTGTTGAAATGACTGACGGCGGTGTTGATTTCTCATTTGAATGTATCGGCAACGTTAATGTTATGCGCTCTGCCCTTGAGTGTTGTCACAAAGGTTGGGGCGAATCAGTAATTATCGGTGTTGCAGGCGCAGGTCAAGAGATCTCTACCCGTCCATTCCAACTAGTAACAGGCCGTGTATGGCGTGGTAGCGCATTTGGTGGCGTTAAAGGTCGCTCTGAGCTACCAGAGATTGTTGAGCGCTATATGAATGGTGAGTTTGCGTTGAATGATTTCATCACACACACCATGAAACTAGAAGATATCAATGAAGCTTTCGACTTAATGCACGAAGGTAAGAGTATTCGCTCAGTTATTCATTATTAATCTTTTAATTTTGCGCTAGGTTACTACCTAGCGCTTTTGTTTCAAGGATGTGGTTATGCTAGAAAACATAAGCTCAACAAAAGTCAGCGGTGGCTGGCATAAACAATATACCCACCAAGCTAATAGTACACATTGTGCCATGCGCTTTGCGATATTTTTACCGCCTGGTGCCAGCGAAACGAATAAAGTACCTGTAATGTATTGGTTATCAGGTTTAACCTGCACTGATGAAAACTTTATGCAAAAAGCGGGAGCTTTTAAAAAAGCGGCTGAACTAGGTATTGCTATCGTCGCCCCAGATACTAGCCCGCGCGGTGATAATGTTCCTGACGACGAAAACTACGATTTTGGTCAAGGTGCAGGCTTTTATGTTAATGCAACCCAAGCACCTTATAATGTGCATTACAACATGTACGATTATGTTGTTGCTGAGTTACCAGCACTGATTGAGGCGCACTTCCCTGTTACTAACAAAAAAGCCATTGCCGGACACTCTATGGGTGGCCATGGCGCGCTAATGATTGCACTTAAAAACCCTAAGCAGTACGTTAGCGCTAGTGCTTTTAGCCCGATTGTGAACCCGATGAATTGCCCTTGGGGTGAAAAGGCGTTTAGCAATTACCTTGGCAGTGATAAAGCAAATTGGCTCGAATACGATAGCTGTGAATTAATGAAAAAAGCAATTGCTGACGATTATTTACCGATGCGTATTGATCAAGGTGAAGCCGATAACTTCTTAACTGAGCAACTCAAAACCGATAACTTATTTGCTGTCGTGAACGAAAAAGATTACCCAGCTGAAATTAACATGCACGCTGGTTATGATCATAGTTACTTCTTTATCAGCAGCTTTATTGATGAACACCTAATGTTTCATCAAAAGTATTTGTAATAAGTAATGACTAGTGTGAGGTCTTTATTTCCTCACACTCTTTGATACTTTGACTGATTTGCCTGCAAACCAGTTGCGGTTCTTTGTCTTTCGGTTTTAATAAGCCAATCACAGCACTGTCAATTTCAAAACCTAGCTTTGCGAATGAGAAACCCTCGGGATCTTTTATTGTAGTCTTAGCATGATTTGCATTTGTATTTCCAAGCTTAGTTGATGGTGAGTTTTTTGCAGAACCATCAATAAAGGCTCCCGCCAAGGTACACCCCGTTAATTGATAAATTAGTGAGTAGATAACAAGTTTTGAGAAGTTAATCTTCATTGTTAAAGCTATCCATCATTGTAGGTCTTTTTTCGGTTCAGCTTTAACCACAACACATTCTTTTATGACATGGTTTATTTGACAACAATTAAGCATGGGTCCTCCAATACACTTAAGCTTATTTTATGAGCATAATAGCAAATGCTTAATTTTACTGTAAGAAAATGTAGTGATACCAACTCGCTTAATTAAGTGATCTACTTTGAGGTAATTGTTCTTGGGTTGGTATTAATCACAAATATCGCGAATAAACTCTTTTAAAAAACCAACCAGCTGCAATAAAAATATTAGTAAGAAAGGTAAAGCGCCTAAAATTGCAACGCTACGATTTAAGGGCTCATCTTGTAACAGTAATAATGAAAAGCTGCATATAAATAAAGCAAAACACCATGCGTAGAGGGTCACACGATTATTTTTAGCTCCAACAAGCTCTCTTATCACTAAAATTGCAGAGTCAGCTGAGGTTGCCACAAATACCAATAGTAATAACAAACTTGACCAAATAAACACGGTCCCTTGCCAACCTAATTGATGAAAAAATACAAATAGGCCTTGGCTGTAATCTTGTCTAATTGCAGCTAAAATGCCTGCTTGATTGAGTCTATCCCATTCAATCGCTGCGCCTGAAAAAGTCGCAAACCAGATAATTGTGACTAAAGTTGGAATGCACACAACCGCCATAATAAATTGCCAAACCTTACGCCCCTGACTAATTTTGGCTAGAAACACGCCGACGAATGGTCCCCACGCTAACCACCAAAAGTAGTAGTTATATGTCCAATGATTGGCCCAATCTGGTGTTTTTAATTGGCTATCAAATTGCCAAGTGCCGGTCGCAAGTAACTGTAAATAGTAGCCGGTTCCATCTAATGCAATTTTAATAATAGGCGCAATCGGCACCACTATTAGCAACCAAACGAGCAAACTAAATGCCAAAAGCACATTAAATATGCTCAGTGATTGCACACCGCGGCGTAAACCAAACTTAACCGACAGAGAATAAATAACGGCTAACAAACAAACGATTAAAGACCCAACTAATAATGTTGAAGTAACACCCAACTCGATCTCAACACCTTTACTGATCAGTAAAGTTGAATTTGCTATGGTCCCCACTACACCAAAAAATATCGAGAGCACCGCAGTTAATTTTACAATAAACGAGACTGTATATTTTGCAGATCTATCAAACCGATTGCCAAGTGCCGTTAAAACAGGAGCACATATATCTCCTGACTTACCACTGTACTGTGTTAACCCGCCAAGAACTAATGCAAAGACTGCATAAAGAGCCCAAGCATGAGCTCCCCAATTGACCAAGGTTAAAGCCAAGCTACTTGCTAGTCTGTCTGGGTATAAGCTTTGTTTAAGTGGTGGGTCAAGGGAATGTAATGCAGGCTCAGCAACACCCCAAAAAACCAACCCTGAGCCCATTCCAGCAGCAAACAGCATAGCAAACCAACCAAAGTTTGAATACTCGACAACAGCATGTTCGCCACCAACTTTGCGGCTTCCTAATGGACTTACAGCTAATATTATGATGGCAAACAATAAAAAATTGATCATCAAGAAAAAGCTACTACCTATCCACTTTAAAACCATTTGTACAAACGGTTGTACTTGCTCAGTGATAATGTCCGGCAATACAACAGCAATGAGAGCACCAAACATACACAGTGCAAGCGCGGTCTTTTCAAGAGGTGAGGTGGAATGTTTCAAAGTGAAGCCTATTTATTCAGCGTGATTAGCATACTGTTAGCATGGCTGAAATTCAAACAGCCAAAAGACTGAAAAAATGACATAGCAATGCGTAAAAAGCGCAAAGTATACCAAGCCTTACTTTTTAAAACCCGGCTACATGTCCCTAGTTTCCTCATTTTATTTAATTTGTTGATCGGGTATTGAAATTGCAGCTCTGTCAAAATTAACATCGCAAGGAGCTAAGTATGGACTTTAATTTTGATTGGTATGAAATTCTCGATAATTTAATTCACTTAGGGATTGCCTATTTACTTGCCTTGCCCATGGCATTTGACCGTGAAAAAACCAGTAATGGCGCTGGTCTTCGAACTTTTCCGTTAGTAGCCGTTGCATCTTGTGGTTATGCATTAGTGGGCATGTCTGTTTTGACAAGCTCTGAGGCTGAATCAAAAGTACTAGAAGGGATTATCACAGGTATTGGCTTTATCGGTGGCGGTGCCATTTTGAAGAACAAAAATTCAACTTATGGAACAGCCACAGCAGCCAGTATTTGGAATATGGGACTTATTGGCATAGCTGTGGCATTCAGTCGCTACGAAATTGCCTTTTTAATGGCATTAATTAATTTCGTAACGCTAAGGTATGTTAAACGCTTAAAGTAAACAGCTAACTAGCATCGAATTTAGAGTTAACAATGGCATACCCGGTTTGTTTAACTTTAATTTCAGCTGGGTTTGCAGATTTAACTAATAAACCGCAGCGTCTGCTTTGCTCATCAATGACATAGTTAACTAACTCACTGGCTTCAAGATCAATGACTTGATCAGCACAACGGATCTGTAATTTAGATACATCACTTGCGCCCTCTATCTTGATAGAACCGCGAGACAAAGATAAATAAGACAGCTTATCCTTTGAAACATTAATTTGTGAATTGATTTGCGGTGTGCGGGCTAACAAGTCATCAATTTGCTTAATTGTAGCAAGCTTGTTTTCTTCTGAGAATTCTTTACCTTCGATATTATCAAGTGCATAAATAGCATTGTAAGCGAGGTTAAAATCGCCCTTAAAGCTATACCACTGCAGAGCACTTTTAGCGACTAAATACTGAATATCTGTTGGTAATTTTGCTCGCAATAAATAGGCTATCGACAATTGCTCATCAAAGCCAAACCATTGCTGTTGGTAGTAATAAAATTGACTTTTTAACCAAGCAAATAACGCCTGCTCAGAGGTGTTTTTGGTGTGATCTTTATATAACTTAGCCAATGCCTGCTCAGCTTTTTTAAACTCTTTGGCTTGCAGCATTTTATTAATTTCATCGTATTCATTAATAAAACCACGGCTCGCTTTATCATTTGAGTAACCGTTAAAATATTTCCCTACTTCAAATGAAAATAGATACCCACCTTCAACTGTTTTACCCTCTTTAGTGGCTGGTGCAAACTCTAAATTAGTTAAATATTTCTCTGCGTTTTCTTCACTACCACGGGTATCGGAGGCCATGATCACTTCAATGTCTTTCGCTTTACCTTGTGTGTCAACTACATACGACATTAACGCCCACCCTTCTAATCGAGAGCCATTGTAGCTACCAGCAAAACGCGGATTTTGATTTTTAACGATATAGGCCGATGTAGCAGCTTGTACGTCAATACCTAAGTCATTAACGTCTCGTGCTAAAGTATGTGTTGGTAATCCGATTAGTGAACAAAGTACAGCAAATTTAGTAAGTTTGATCATGAGTAATTGCTCCTATTCCCTTAGATAGGAACATTTATAGCACTAAAAAAGGCGCTTTAAAAGCGCCTTGCTGTCAAGAATGTGCTTAAACATGTCTTGATCTTAAAACATATCCTGGTATGGGTTTGATTTTGTTAACAAAATCTTCTTATCAAAACCAGGGATTGTCATTGAATCTTCACAAATTTCAATGTCATTTTCGTCAATTAGTCCATCACCAAAACGATATATAAGCTCATAATGACCTAAATCAGCCTGTTTTTGGTAGTCAGCTTGGGCTTGTGCAACTTGAGTATGACGGTCTTGATATTGCGCCATAACCGCATCACCATGACGCTTTGCTAGCATTTTTAATGTGATTGTTGGTGAAAGTACTGTTGCCGTAGCGTTATTACCACCAAACCCTTTAGAGTTAATAAATGCAATGTCCATTGCATCGCATTGGTAATGTTGAGTACGAATATCTAAATGCTCGCTATAAACGTCATCCGCCACTTTATCGATTGTCGTGATACCCGGCATAATATTATGACTGAACACACCTAACGCCATAGCTAACTGATCTCCACTAGCTGGCGCTATAGTATGACCCACATACGCCTTAGGTGCTGCAACCTTCCAATTATCAATCGCAAATGTCTGTGCTACTTTATGATAAATTAATGATTCTGTTACGCGATTTTGTGGCGTGCTCGAGCCATGTGCCAAAATAAAGCTTCGTTTTTGTACCGCTTCTTGACCAACAATACTGCTCGCCAATGCAACAGATTTAGCCATTGTAATATAGTTACCAGGACCCGGCGCTGTGATTGATTTTTTAATACCATCTGCATTGACAAACACATCAGCAACGCTGCCTAATACATCAGCACCTAACTCTAATGCCAGTGCATCATCCATTAAAATTGCAACCTGTGCACCTTCACCAATAGTAAAGCCACAGTTTTCACCGAATGGACGACTTGTGCGGCGATGATCAACCACATCAGTATTATCAAGACGCTTTAAACCTTCTTCATTTGCAAGTGCGCTCATATTACCAAAACCTTCAACGATCTCTGGCGTAATAGCACACTCAACAGACGCTACGATAGCAACTCGTGTACGACCCGCTTGAATATCGTTTACTGCGGCACGTAGGTTATATAAAAACGTGGCGCACGCGCCTGAAGTGGTAAAAGTTGTACCCACATTACCTGTTACATAAGCATTGATAAAGTCAGTAGACATAGTGTTTAAGCCAAGTGCAAGCTGTTTAGTACTTACGCGATCGCCTTGTTGACGCGCACGTATCAATCCACCAAAACCCTCATCATCAACTTGACCTGCCACAGAGGCTGAGTATGTACCAATTTGATCAGGCTCAACACTGTTCATTACCTGTTGCCACGGCAGACCTGTTGAACGAATAGCATCGGTTGCGGCAAAGATAGTTGCTTGTAAGCCTCTTGGTTGATAACGGCTGTTATACATAGCCGAAGGTTCAAAACCTGTTGGTAATTGACCTGCCGCTTTAATTGGGTTGTCACGCGTACTGTCATGTTTAATAGCAAGATCAGCACTAATAGTGACTTTCACTTTTTTATCACTAAGGTCTTCGACCTGCCAACTTGCTGGCACTGGAGATGGTAAATCACGACGGCGCGTTTCAAAAACAATCTGTTGTTCATCAGACGCTGTTAACGTCATTTTTTGCTGCCATGGCGTTGCATCTACATCGAAGTGATTTTTTTCAATTTTACGAATAAGTGTGCCAGCTAAAATTTGCTCGCCAAATTGTGTTTCAATATCTGCTTCATTGACGGTATTACCATTTGCATCTTTTAAAACACCGTCTGTCAATGTAACTAAATTCATTAAAGTCGCTAAGCCTAAAAATGTCTCCTGACGGGCTTTTGCGTCCAAGCTGTCTAACACGATACGACGATAACCTTGATGAAAAGACGTGCGGCCAGCGGCATTAATACCGCCCATACCAACAATAACGGGTAATGCTGTCATAATTTACCTTGAGAAAACGTGTTACGATAATTCGCTTAAGTTTAAATGGATTACCAACGCTTCTTTATGCTTAAATAGCCAAATATTATGCATGAAATGCCAAAAACAACTGGTCGGAGCAATTAAAGTGACAAAACTTCAACAAACTAAAGCCACCGAAATCAGTATCTTGGTTTATCCCCATTTATTAATTACCAGCCTCACGCTACCAATTGAGATGTTGAGGGCTGGCGAAGCGTTTGCCAAAAGCCATCATCAGTCTCAACAGTTTTGCCCTCTAAATATCAACTTAGTAGCCAGTAACTTGGCGCCTATACCCAACAGAACGGGGCTGGCAATCATACCTGACTGTGAAACAGTCACCGCCCCTACAAGTGATTTAATAATTGTACCTGGCATCTGGCGCAATCCGCGTCCTGTCGTCAATAAACAAAAAAAATTAGTGCAATGGTTAAAGGATTCATGGCAGCAAGGAAGTCATATTATTGGTGTAGGCACAGGTAATTGTTTAGTTGCAGAAGCAGGATTACTGGATGGTCACCCTGCTACCACTCACTGGCATTACGCAGAGCAATTTAAACGTGACTACCCTAAAGTCCAGCTCAAGCCTGACTTTTTTATCACGCAATCTGAGCGCATGTACACAGTTGCGAGTTTAAATGCGCTTGCCGATGTTATTGTGCATATTATTAGTCAATATTACGGCCGAGAAGCTGCACAACATGTTGAGCGTAATTTTTCCCATGAAATCCGTAAGCCATATGAAGATCAACGTTATCTTGAGGGAGCTGTCGATAAGCATCCTGATGAACTCATTGCTCAAATACAGTTTTGGTTAAAAAACAACCTAACATCAGAGTTATCTTTGCAAGAGATTGCAGCACAATTCAACCTTAGCTATCGCACCTTTACTCGACGCTTTCGCCAAGCCACCAGCCAAACCCCCATTGAATACTGGCAACAACTTCGCGTGCAAACAGCAAAAGAATTACTCGCCTCTTCAAACTTATCGATTCAAGAAGTCGCCCTTGAAGTCGGGTATAACGACCAAGGTCATTTAACACGGGTATTTAAGAAAGTACTATCACAAACCCCTAGTGAATACAGAACAGTTGTGCGACGTAAGTTATTCGGATAACGAGTAAGATAAACTCAGAAATTTTTGAAAATATCATTTAAGTCAAGCATTAATTTGCCGAAATTAAATTTGTAACTAAGCTTTCAGATAGCAGTAATTTTTTCTCTGAGTCGGAAATAATGTATCAACCTGATTATAATGAATTAGTACAAAGTTGGAATAAAACCCTTGAGGTTTTAGCGATGTTTGCAAAAGTGCCCGTTGCTTTAATTATGAAAGTTGAAGACAACGTTATCAGTGTTTTTTCAAAAAATGATCATCTAGAAAATCCTTATAACATCGGTGATTGTGAAAACTTAGATGGCTCTGGCCTATATTGCGAGCATGTCATAAAAACGCAAAAGCTATTATCAATATCTAACGCACTGGTTGATGAAAATTGGAAAGATAACCCAGATATAAAGTTAAATATGATTTCTTACTTGGGGTTACCTATATCAGCCGGCGATGCGACCCCTTTTGGTACGATATGTATTTTAGATAATAAACCGAATAGTTACAGTGAACCTGTTATTAAATTACTTGAAACCATCAAGCATAGTTTTGAAGCCCAACTAAAATTACTTCATCAGCAAAAACAAGCATTTGAACAACTACAGTTCGAGGAGTTGGCTACTCTAATAAGAGGGATTGCCCATGAACTCAACACCCCACTCGGTAATTGCATAACCGCAGTTGATGTGGCTAATTTATCAATTACTAACACGCAGCAAAGTCTTGAAAATAAAAGTTTAGGCCAAAAAGCTTTATATAAGGCTCTTGAAACAATGGCTAATACTAATGAGTTATTAACACGGAACCTCACCACCTGTGCCCATAAAATACGTATTTTACAAGACTTGCTATACACAAAAGCTCAATCATCAAAGTCTCCCTTTAGCCTCAAACAGTTAGCTGATACATTAACTAACCATTTAACACAACCACTTAAAGATACGAATGCCAAGCTTGAGGTTAGTTACTCGCCTTCCAAGTCAGAATGTGAAATTGAAATAGATTTACTAAAACAAGTGCTGTTTATCTTGCTACAAAACTCAATGGAGCACGCATTTTTAGGCGTTGAAAAACCGCGAATCAAAATTGATATGCAAGATTACAATGGTATATTGAAAATTCATTACACTGACAATGGCATCGGAATCGAAGATGATCAGATCAACGCTATTTTTACACCTTTCTATAAAGGAAAAAACAACCATACAGGAATGGGGTTAGGTCTTAGTATTGCTAAAAAAATTGTAACGCAGCAACTACAAGGTAATATCTCAGTAATAGATAGCAACGAGGGAGTACACTTTTTATTAAGCCTGCCAAAATAGTGAGTAGTAAATTGCAGAAAATGACTATTTTCAAATGGTGCCTTTTAGCCCATATTTCTTTTTGCAGTTTAACTTTATTTGCAGAACCAAATTATCAAGAAGTAAAACAGTTAATTGACCTACATTTTATCCATAAAACTGATTATGCTAATAAAGCAGCTTATCTCGAATATGGTAACTTAAACCTAAAATCACTCATAAAATCACTTAATGAGCCACACTCTTACCTAAAAGTTAAAGGTTTAAATACAACTTTCTTTAGTGCAAAAAAACGCTGTGTTAATAACAGTAAAATTAAGCTGAATTTTCAAAAAGGTAAATTTTCTTATCTAAAGGTTTCCAGTATTGGTATAACAACCACGGAAGAAAAATCTCAATATGTTAGTAATTCAATCAATAAGATAAGATCTCAAGACAACGAGAACTCTCGATACTGGATTATTGATTTAAGAAAAAATAGCGGCGGCAATATGTGGCCTATGTTACAAGCACTTTCCCCTTTTTTCGACGCTACACAGACATTAGGTGAATTCCATTTGTCATCTGGAAGCATTACTAGATTTGGTTTTAAAGATGGAATAGCCCATGAAAGCTCGCTACAAAAAATCAATTTCCAACCAGATACCTATCATTTAAAACATCAGCCTATTGGGATTTATGTTTTGATTGATTCTAGTGTCGCAAGTTCTGCAGAAGCATTGGCAATTGGCCTATCATCGCTTGAAAATGTAACACTCGTTGGCGAGAAAACGTGTGGCTTAGCTACCGTCAATACTCCGTTTGAGCTCAGTGACGGAAGTATTCTTGTTTTAACAACAGGCGAGATGGCCAATATTCATGGTCAAACGTTTAAAAATGGCATCACACCGAGTATGAGTAGTCTAGAATTTATTAGGCTAATCAAAGATTTTGGAGAATAAAATTTTGCTAGCTTGTGGGCAGCCTCTGTCTTCATAACCCACTATTACATAACTATTTTTAATCAGCATACTCAGCATTGCAGGAAAACGGTTCATCGACTTAACTTTAATAGCTCGGTAATTGTGCTCTTGAACCCATGTTTCTTGTGCGTTTAATAATGCCTGTGCAATGCCCTGCCCTCTGCACTTTGGCGCTACTGCGCCAAGCCAGCTATAGAAAGTATTTGAATCTAATGCATAACCGAGTTTGTAGGCCACAGGCTCATTATCGATAAAGGCTACTAAAATTAAATACTCAACATCTGCTATCCTTGCTTGTAATTTACCGAGCGTATTTCTACCATCAAACTCAGGGATTTGACTATCCACGAGCAGTAAATCTTGTAGATTAGCAGGCTTTATTGTGTAGCAAGGTTCCATGGATTATTCCACTCTAATTTCTTGTTTCACTTTTCTTTTCGATAATACAACTTTGAATAGCGTTTTACACGCGCATGTACACCGCGACCTAAGCTTTTAAATTTAGCTTCGAGTACATCAACGCCATACAAAATAACGACCACTAATACTGAAAGTTTAATTGCAGCTAACAAGTTATCGGTGGCAATGACAACTCCAATAGAGGCTAGCACCCAGATAGTTGCTGCGGACGTTACTCCTACAACCGCGCCATCTTTTGCAAGCATTACTCCGGCACCTAAAAAGCCAATACCGGTGATAATTTGCCCCACTACACGTGAATGGTCTATCACATCGCCATGTAACATAAATGCAGTAGCCAGAAATAAATAGGTACCCAACACAATGAGTGCTGAGGTGCGTATGCCAACAGGTTTGCCGCGTAATTGACGCTCCATACCAATAATTGCGCCGCAAAAAGCGGCGCTACCAATTGCTGACCAAGAATAAGGGGCAATATCAAATAAACTACTCAGTGTCACTGTACTTCCAAATCAAACTAACAATCAAAATTATAAATAAAAGGCCATCGCAGTGCTGAGTCGTGATGAACCAAAACTCGCCATTTTGCTAAAATCGGCTTTGGCTATTGGCACGTGCTGACAGTCAATCGCCAATTGCTTTTCGTTTTCACAGAATGGATCATGAACATACAAGCAGTGCTCATCAATATGGGTTACACACACCCAATGCGGTGATTTTTTTCCATCGAATCGATAGGTGCTGATCAATAACACCACCGCTTTACCCTCAGCAAGCCAAGTCTCAATAGCTGCCAAGGTTAACTCTTGATAGCGTACTGGCAACTTGGCAGCTATTGCTTCGGCCACAAATTGATTATGTACCGTATGCAAAATGGCTTTTTTCTTTTCGCTTCTTACCCCGTCAATAAACAAAGTATCGCGGGTATTTAAAACAACATCAGCTTTAAAACCTCGCTTCATTGCCGCAAGTGCTAACCCTAGAGGATGGCAACCGCCATGCCCTGATGTCATGAAAATAGTCGTCGCTTCACGCCATATATCCAGCTCTTTGAGTTGGCTCATTGCGGTATCATTCAAGGATGACATTGCCATTAATAGCGCCGCAGGACCACAGGTAAACTCGGTTGTTTGCTGATACCAAGGCGTGTGTTTATCGGCATTAAATTCGATATTACGACGAATGTTTTTTTGCATTCGATGTGCATCACTATGGTCATCATAATAATCACTGTAATGACCAAACACCTGATAACCCAGTTTTTCATATAAGCGAATTGCTGAATGGTTGTTTACCGCAACTTCTAAACGCATGTATAAACGGCCACGTTTAGCCGTTTCGTTTTCAAGCGCAAGCAGTATCTTTGAGGCAATGCCTTTGCCTTGCTGAGATTTCAAAACAGCCAGTGAATATAACCGAGCGAGGCGCGTCCCTTTGTGACACCACACTAAACCATAGCCAACCAGTTGGTTATCTACCTCTGCCACCATCAGTAAACCATGCGTTGCGCTGATCCAGCGTTTTAAGCTACGGCTACTTAACCTATCTTGACTAAAGCTTTGTTCTTCAATCGCTACAAGGGCCGCCAAATCCGTTGCCTGAGCAAAACGGATTTGGCAAACAGATGCGTTCATTAACCGCGGCCTCGTGCTTCTAGGCGTTGTTTAAACTCATCCATAATGATCATATAAAGCTCATCACCTAAATAAGCATCTTCGACTTTATGGTCGATACTCGGGTTGTCATTCACTTCTAACACGTATGCTTTACCTTGATGCTCTTTAACATCAACGCCATACAAACCTTTACCCACCGTTTTGCAGGCTTTTAATGCTGCATCAAGAACCACTTTAGGTAGTTCAAATGTTGGCAAGGTTTCAAAGCCACCAGAGAAGAAACGTTTTGCATCATGGTTGTAAATTTGCCAGTGATTACGCGCCATTAAATAACGACATGCATAAATTGCACGGCCATTTAACACCCCGACACGCCAATCATATTCGGTGTACATATACTCTTGCGCTAGCACAAGTGCACTGAACTCAAACAGCTCAGTTAACTTAGCTACTAACTCATCACGATTAGCAACTTTAAATACACCTTTAGAGAAAGAGCCTTCTGGCATTTTTAATACCAGTGGGTAGCTAAAGTTTGCTTCTAAACTTTCGATTGTCTCTTCGTTTGTATCAGCCACAACATGAGTTTTTAAACTCGGCACTTTTTGATAATTAAAGGCATCGTGTAAATACACTTTATTACAACAACGCAATATCGACTCTGCATCATCAATGACCACTAAGCCTAAGCTTTGTGCTTTACTTGCTAAGCGATAAGTTGGATGGTCGATAGCCGTTGTTTGACGAATAAATAGCGCATCAAATTGCGCAATACTGGTAATTTCATCAAATGTCAGAGCTTGAGCATAAATACCATGTTTAGCGGCAGCTTTAATAAATTTTGCAATTGCATCTTTATCACTTGGTGGCACTTTTTCTTGGTGATCAACCAATATAGCCATATCCCAACGGTAACGACGTTTTTTATCGTGAATGCGCCACACTGACTCGGTAAAACTGCTTAGTTGCTTTACAAACTCTGTAAAGGCTGTGTCATCTAATGATGCAATCGTGCCTTGCTTCACAACACCTTGCTCATCACACACCAAAATAGGCGCAGGATATTGCGAGAATAATGCTTTGGTTGCTTTGCTTTGCTGCTCTTGATCTGTGTGACCAAAAAATACAGTGCCACCAGCGAGCTCTTTATGGCGCGTGCTGTGTTCATCGCTACGTAGCGCATTAATTGTTTTTACACTCGGTAATACCTGATGCTTTCTTGCTTCAGCAAGCAAAGAACAATAATAACCTTTGCTTAAATACTGCCCTGTATCACACAAGTTTAAAATGCGCGTTTTTGGCTCATTATGTTTTGGGTAATCACGTAAGTAGGTGTCAAAGGTAATGACATTTTCGAAATTTTGAGCAATACGTTGCTCATTGTTATCAACCACAATCAAGGTTTTAAACACGACTTTTCCTAAATTAAGTCTTATAAAAAAAATGAAAACACCCAACCAATTAAGTGAACGCATGAGGCTAAACTTCACTTAACTAGATGGGTGCTTAAAATACCAATACGCGAGAATTGGTAATTGCGTGTATTGGTATAAGCCTTAAGCTTGATGTGATTTATAGAGGGTTTTTAGCTTTGTGACCAACGAGTTATTTTTTACCTTAAGATGAAATTTATTGATTAATAAATTTTCTTGGTCAGCATATTTCTGCAATGCTGTAAAACTGCTTATTACCTGCAATTGTCAGTGTTAATTCATCATCGGCTTGCTTACCAATCAGTTGTTTACCTAACGGCGCTTCTCGGGTTACAACATAAATGGGCTGCTGTTTTACGGTGACCATTAAGCCACCTGCACTTGGGCCTATAAAGAACCACTTTGAGTTATCGTGCTCATCGATAAGACACACTAATGCACCTTCGCGAACCTTATTAAATTCGCTTTCTTTAAACACTGTATTAAATGCTTGAATGTCACGATAGCACTCATTGACTCGCTCAGCTTGCCCTTGCGCTAAATAAGCGGCTTCTAAACCCAAGGTATCGTATTGAGTTTCAGCTACACTTTCTTCGTGAGTTGCTGCATCATGGGCCGCTTTTGCCGCTTCTTTGGCGTTATGCAGTTGTGCCTCTAGCGCAAAGCGTAAATGTTCAATTACGTGTGTTTTATTCATATCAAAGCAGTTAAAACAGAAAAGCCGCTATTCTATGGAAAAATAGCGGCTGATGAAAGTAAGTTATAAAACTGACTTATGGCAACTCCATATAGGCTTTGGTTTTATCATCCAGTGTTTGGGTATAATTGTCTGAACTTAACCCTAATAGCTGCGGTAAGGTAGCGGCGATACAAATCGATGAAAATGTTCCCACCACTATGCCCACAAATAGCGCGATAGCAAAGCCAGTTAATGCAGCTCCTGCAAGCAGCCAAATGCAAGCAATGGTCGCAAGTGTTGTACCTGAGGTGATCAATGTACGCGTTAAGGTAGAACCAATTGCATCGTTAATCACAACATGGGTGTTAATCCGTTGATTATCTGGCTGAATCCGTAAAAGCTCTCTGACTCTGTCGCCAACAATAATCGAATCATTTAATGAATAACCAATAATAGCCAGTAAACTCGCCAGTACGGTTAAATTAAACTCAAGCCCTAGCAAGGAAAACAAACCAAGCACTAAGATTAAATCATGCAACAGTGCAACCACTGAACCCACAGCGAGTCGCCATTCAAAGCGCACGGCAAGATAAACCATAATGGCAATCAGCGCTGCAAATAAAGCTAAACAGCCTTGTTCAAATAGCTCATCACCCACTTGTGAGCCTAAAAATGAGCTAGATAAAACGGTATAGTCTACGCCTTGCTTATTAAGCTCTGCTTGCCAAGTACTGGCTTTGCTAGCCTCTGGCGCTTCTCTTAAAACAAAGTGATATTCACCCGCTTTAGTGATGGTTAATTTGCTCGCAACCTCAGAGCTTAACTTTGCTTTTAAATCAGTAATTGTGGTGACTGACGTTGTATTAATTTCAGTAATGTAGCCACCTGTAAAATCAAGGCCAAAGTTAAGCCCCTTAACAGATAAAACACCCAAGCTCGCGATGACTAAAATACAACTTAGCAATAGCCCTAAAAGGCGTGCTTTACTCGCTGGCGTTAAAGTAGACCAACTCATGCTTTTGCCCCCGTTAAATTGGTTAGTTTAATGTAGAGTGTTTGGCTAAGCGCTTTTGAAATGTAAACGCCAGTAAATACGCTAGTTAATAGGCCGAGCGCTAACGTGATGGCAAAGCCTTTCACCGGCCCATAACCAATGGCGTATAAAATAATTGCCGTGATCATCGTAGTCACATTGGCATCAAAAATGGTCGTAAATGCTTGGTTATAACCTTGCTCAATCGCTTGATATGTAGGTCGACCTTTGCGTTTCTCTTCTTTT
>NZ_JAKGBG010000013.1:0-110140 GCF_021532595.1 Pseudoalteromonas sp. OFAV1 | reverse complement strand
TTTTGCTAAATCAATAGCAATTAAATTAGACTGTGTCATGTATGGACTCCTTAATTGGTAAAAGTTGTTTTGCAATTTCTTTATACCGTACTCTCCCGTTAATGGGGAGGAGTCCATACATCTGCTACATGCGCGTGCCTCGCACCTCGCTTCTTTACTCTCGTATCTCGCACCTCGCAACTTATTCCTCGTTACTCAAACCCTTCCAACACAAGTTTTCCGCGAGCTTTGTGAGATTCTAAAATCCCATGGGCTTTAATAAGGTTTGCTACGTTTATCTTACCTAAATGCTCACCCAATGTTGTTTTGATTGTGCCGTTATCAACTAAGGTTGAGAGCTCAGAAAGAAGCTGATGCTGGGCAATCATATCATCGGTTTGGAACATTGAGCGGGTATACATAAATTCCCAATGCAACGAAATACTTTTACGCTTTAACTTTAAAATATCAAAGCTTGCAGGGTCGTCGATCAGTGCCAATTTACCTTGTGGCTTGATCACTTCCATAATGCTATCTAGATGTTGGTCGGTGTGCGTTAAGCTCACTACGTAATCAAATTCATTCAAGTCGGCCGCAAGACGCTGCTCGTTAAGGTTTTTGCTATGATCAAGCACATGATCAACACCTAAGTCTTTAAGCCAGTTGGCGCTTTCTTCTCGTGCGGCGGTACCAACTACGGTTAAATTGGTAAGCTGTTTGGCAAGCTGCACTAAAATTGAGCCTACACCACCTGCGGCACCTATCACTAATACAGAGGCTGGCTTATTGTTTTTAGATTTTTCAATTTGTAAACGGTCAAACAATAACTCCCACGCAGTAATACTGGTTAAGGGCAGGGCGGCTGCTTCACTATTACTAAGGCTTGTTGGTGCAAGACCAACAATGCGTTCATCAACAAGTTGCAGCTCAGCATTACTACCTTGGCGCGTTAAGTCGCCAGCATAAAACACACGGTCACCGACATTAAATAACGACACTTTGTCGCCAACAGCTTTAACGGTTCCCACAGCGTCCCAACCAATAACCTTATAGCCATTGTCTGGTGATACATTAGCGCGAATTTTAGTATCAACAGGGTTTACTGAAATTGCTTGTACGGCTACAAGAATGTCGTGACCTGTGGCAACGGGATCTGGTAATTCAATCGCTTGTAGTGATGAGTCTGATAACGCTGGAGTTGCTGTGGTGTATCCAAATGCTTTCATGATGGTGTCCGTATTGATGAGTTTTGAACACTATAGCGCATCTAGTTTTATTAAAAAGGGTTTAGATACCAGCTCGCAATAATACGTAATCATTTTGAGGGAGCAAACCTGTCGCTACCAGCGTTAAAAATTTCTCATTTAGAACAACTAAATAACGAAATTTTTGCCTTGTTATCAACGAGGTTTTCTTGCCTCAAAAAGCCCACTTTATTAAGCAAGCTGGTATTATCCAAATTCACTTTCAAATAATTTTTGTTAATTGAGGTCACTATTTACTAAATCGAGTAATTCGATCAGTTGCAGTGCTTGTTGTTCGTTAATGCTTGGGAAGCGACAACGAATTTGCGACGGTATCTCAGCGGCTTGATCTTGCATCGCCTTGCCTTTGGCTTCGAGCTGCACGAGTCGTTTGCGTTTATCTTGGCTATCTTTGGTGATCGACAACAATGCTTTATCGCTCATTTTTTTCAAAATTTGCGTCATCGCACCGCCATCAATGGCAGTTTTTTCCAGTAATTCAGCAATGCTGATCTGATCTTTTTCCCACAGCGCCATCATCACTACGTATTGCGGGTAGGTTAAATCTAATTGATTAAGAGAGTCTCGATACGCACGGGCAATCCCATTCGATGCCATATATAAGCGATGGCATAGCTGGTTATCTAATTTTAGCTGTGGGTATTTCATACTCGATCCTCAAAATTCAATACGAGCATTTTAATTTGCATACAAAGTATTTGCAATCCCGAAAAAGCTGATCTAATATATTTTGCATGCAAAGTATATTTTCACTCAATTAGGAGAGTAATCATGAAAGAACTACAAAGCGTCGCATACACAGCAAAAGCAACAGCAACAGGTGGCCGTGAAGGCACAGCAAAATCAGATGATGGCCGCTTAGATGTGGCACTATCAACTCCTAAGGGGTTAGGTGGTGATGATGGTCAAGGTACAAACCCTGAGCAATTATTTGCAGCAGGTTACGCGGCTTGTTTTATCGGCGCATTAAAGTTAGTGGCTGGCCAAGCAAAAATTAAATTACCGGCAGATACTCACATTAACTCTGAAGTATCAATTGGTCCTATCGAAGGTGGTTTTGGTATTGCTGTTAAGCTTGCTGTATCGGTAGGTGATCTTGATAAAGACACCGCTCTTGCACTTGTTAATAAAGCGCACGAAGTATGCCCATACTCAAACGCTACACGCGGTAACATTGCTGTAGAGTTATCAGTGATCTAATCGCTATTTATCAAAATAGGCCGTGCTTTATGCACGGCTTTTTTGTTTTTCAGCAATCGATTTTGCTAAATCACCTGAACCCGTAAGCGCAGATACTAGGCCTTCGCGTGGTTCACTAAATTCTATTGGTTTTATCTTACTGGCTCGGGCTGCATCGAATACCGGTATTTGGCTCATTGCGTATTCAGACAATGCGGTAATGGTTAATGATGGGTTTACCCCTAAATTACCCGGTATGATTGAGCCGTCAATAACACGCAGGTTTTGATAGCCGAACACTTCACCTGAGCTATCAACTACGCCGTTAGAGGCATCAGTCCCCATGGCGACTCCACTCATTATATGCGCCGTCATCGGGGCACCAAAGAGCACTTCAGTTAAAGCAGAGCCTGGCACACCACCGAGTTTTTCGGCGTAGAGTTTGGTTGCTTCTTCTGCTTTTGGAAAACTAACGCTAAGCGGTGCATCATTCTCTTTTTGCACTGCAGTAATGCCGCTTTTAAATAACCGATACCATTTGCGTCGCCATTCAAGGTGAATAAACGCCTCGGATTTTTGCATCACCAAAAAGAGAATTGAGCTGCGGGCTTTGCCTTTTGGTCGCAATACTTTGGCTGTTTTTATTGGATGGCGCAGTGTATTCACTAAAAACTTAGCGATACGCTTGAGGCCTTTTCCAGTCACCATAGGAACGTAAGGTAAATAAAGCCATGTGCCATCGGCGCCTTCCTTAAACCGGCAAATTTCAATGTTGGTGTCTTTGTCGACCGAAATAAATGAGCTGATCGCAACGCCATCATCAACTTTTTTAGTGGTATTGTTCGCGGTGGTGAGGGTTTCTGAATTTGTACGAATTTGCTGACCAAGCCAAGCTGAAATATTAGGTAGTGTTTTGTCTTTATCGCGCATTTTTAAAAGCAAAGGCACGGTGCCCATGACCCCTGCGCTTAGCACAACGCCACGTGTTGTTAGCGTATAAATATGGTTGTTGCGATGACTGGTATCTTTAATCTTAATTTTGTATCCGGCGCTGCCATCTGCATTGAGTGGGGTGATTTTAATTACTTCAGAGCTGGGTCTTATCTCTACGCCATTGCGCTCGGCAAAGTACAGATAGTTTTTCATTAAGGTGTTTTTGGCATTATGGCGACAACCAATCATGCAGCTACCACAGTAATGGCAGGTATTTCGCCTTGGACCATCGCCATTAAAGTATGGGTCGGGTAGCTCTTTGTTATAGGCTTCGCCGGGTTTTGCAAAAAGCACCCCGGTATTCACGGTTTTGAACGAGTCACCTTGCCCCATCTGCTCTGCAATCTCTTTAAGGGTGTGATCGGCAACATTGGTATAGGTATTTTTGGCACTGCCTAACATGCGTTGTGCAAGGCCATAGTAGGGCATTAGGCTTTCTTTCCAGTCTGATTTTATGCGTGTCCAAGCTGGAGATTGAAACACCTCATCATCAGGAATAAGGTGCACATTGGCATAAATTTGTGAGCCACCGCCAACACCCACACCATGCAGCACAGTGACTTTGCTGGTAAACGAAAATTGAATGCAGCCTTTTAAGCCAATTTCTGGTTGCCACATATAATTTTTGATATCTAGGTTGGTCTTTGGAAATTCTTTATCGTCGCGGCGAAGGCCTTTTTCAAGTACTAAAACCCGGTTACCTTTTTCGCTTAGGCGTAGCGCACTCACTGAGCCACCAAACCCAGAGCCTATAATTATTTGGTCAAAATCAAATGTGTCTTGCTGCATGGTCATCGCTTGTTGATATTTATTATTATAATTAACTCGTTACAAAATACGCTGTAAATTAGCTGCTTATCTGTTGTGGTTTGGGATGTACATATTAGTAATATAGAAGCTTGTCGGTTGTTTGTCTTAGAACAAGTAATAAAGAAACGCAATTTATCAACTTTTTAGTGCTCAGCAGCGCTTACTCGCTATATGTTAAGCCATTTAATTAAATAGTTTGTCATGCTTTGTACGCCGTTAATCTAAATAAACCGAATCATAACAAAGCTATAAATTTCAATTGCATGCTAGCAAAATTCTGTTGTCGAACAGAGCATTTTCAATAAATTACTTAAAAATAATGCTTTACTCCTTTTTTGGGCTGTAAAATTAGTTAAATAGTCTAAACTATTAGCAAACCTACAATAAAAACAGGACATTTCGATGCGGCAGTTAGCATTAGCGAAAAAGTTATTATGGCTCACAGTAGGCAGTATTTTTATTACTGTGTTTGTTTTATCGAGTGTTTTATGGTGGCAGTTGTCAAACAGCAACCAGCAGTTAGCTGCACAATCAGAAAAGCTGATTGTTGCTGAAGTTGAAGACAAACTAGCCTCCAATGCTGCCGCATATGGTGAGCAAGTCGCTGGATTTATTAACGAAGCATATCGAGTTCCTTATTCATTTGCCGCAATCTTAGGTGATCATGATGCAGCAAGTACTTTAACTCGCGATGCGGTGGTTGAGTTGAATCGCTCACTACTCAAAAAAAATACCATTCTTTCATCTATTTATTCGCAGTTTGAAGCAAATGCGTTTGATGGCCGTGATGCTAATTTTATTAGTGGTTATGATCATTCTGTGGCGGGTGTTGGTACTTTAGAAATCTATTTCACACGCAATCGAGATGGCGCCATTGAGCAACAAGTCGTAGATGATGCGGCTGAAAAATATGTCGATACACTTAATGAATTTGGTCAGCGAGAAGCTGAGTGGTACCTGTGTGTAAAAGACACCAAAGTACCCTGCATAATGGAACCTTACCTATACGAAATCACCCCAGGGTATTCAGAAATGATGACCTCTTTAACTGTGCCAATTCTTCGTGATAATGAATTTATTGGTGTTGCTGGTGTTGATTTAACTTTGCCTGTATTTCAAAGCATGACCGAAAAATTGTCAAAAGAGCTATATAACGGTAAAGCCCGAGTTACCTTATTAAGCTCACTCGATTTAGTGGTTGGTAGCAGCCATTACAAAGATAAGCTAGGCAGACCGCTAAAAGAGGCTGTGGCTAAAAGCACTTTAGACAATTACGTTAAAGCGAAAAATCAAAGTGGTGTATTTAAAGTCGGTGATGAGTATTTAGTTAATTACCCAATCACCATTAAGCTTGCTAAAACCCAGTGGAACTTATTGATTCAAGTACCAGCTGAGCTTGCACTTGAGGGCCCTCATGCGCTGGCAAATAGCATGAGTGAAAACGCCAATACGTTAGGCGGCTTAATCTTGGTGACGGGTATTATTATTGCTGGTGCAGCCTTTGTTATCATGACCTTAGTGATCCGCACCATTGTGGCACCATTACAACAAATTCAACAGCGTGTTGATAACCTTGCTAGTGCTGAAGGCGACCTAACCCAAACCCTGCATGTTGATACCCATGCTGAATTAATAGCACTAGCAACAGGTTTTAATGCGTTTCTTGCTAAATTGCGTGACTTAATTGGTGAGCTTAAAAATGTATCGACGCAAACCAAGGAGCAAGCCCACATGGCAACCAGTGTTGCTGTTGATACTAAACATAATGTACAAGCGCAATTTCAAGAAATTGAAAGCGTGGTGACCGCAATGAACGAAATGAGTGCAACAGCACTTGAGGTTGCAAGGGCTTCTGAACAATCGGCGCAACAAGCTGACGAAATAAATAGTTTAGTAGTTAGTAGTGAAAAAAGTTTGTCTTCAGCTGTAACACAAGTTAAGACTATGTCGGATGAAATAAAAGAAGCAAACAAAGCGGTCGAAAAGGTTGCAGCGCGCAGTAATGACATAACTCAGATATTAGATGTGATCAGAACGATAGCAGAGCAAACCAATTTGCTTGCCCTCAATGCTGCTATAGAAGCTGCAAGAGCTGGTGAGCAAGGACGTGGATTTGCCGTGGTCGCCGACGAAGTTCGTGCGCTTGCTTCAAAAACACGTTCATCAACAGATGACATCAGCGGTCTAATCGACAGCTTACAGCTTGAAGTAGGCAACGCTTCTAAAGTGATTGAACAAGGTGTTGTGCGTGCACAAACCGCGGTAGATGAAACCTCCGTTGCCTTTGATGCGCTGCATGAGGTGGTTGTTAAGGTGGACGAAATTACGCAACAAATTACCCATATTGCAACAGCCGCTGAAGAGCAAAGCTCTGTAACCGAGGAGATTAATAGGAATCTTACTTTAATCTCAGATGCTGCATCGCAATTAGCAGAGTTATCAACGCAGGCTGGAGACGGCAGTCAAACGCTTAATGCCCTTGTTGCACAGCAAGATGATGAGCTGAATAAATTAAAGACGAAATAGCTTTAAGTTGCTAGTTGCAAGGGTAAAGGGGCTAGTTACGAGGTGCTAGGTGCGAGATAAAACGCGATGTGAAATCGCTGTTACCTACTCGCACCTCGCATCTCTAGACCTTGTTTCGCGCGCCAAGCAAGTGTGATGCCTGCATTCCCGTACCTCATAGTTTGCCTGTTTGCTATTCATACGATTTATTAGACTAATAGTTAATGTGCTTGATTAATAGGCATTTATTAACAATTGCTGTATGTTGTCTAAATTATCAATTAATTTAAGTTGTTATATTTCAATGGGTTAAGAGAATTTTCTGTATTTTTAATACTATAAGAACGGCTTTTTTACAAACTCATACCCTACCTTTTGCCTAATCGTGTTTTTGGCCCGACTGCTTTACCCTAACTGCATAATAAAAACTCACATAATTTTTCAAGATAGGCAGTAGGAGAACTCATGAATACGAGGCAGCAATCAGCGTCAACAGCGCCTGCTGAGCAAGGGTCGGATACTCATGCCGATCAGCAAAGCTATCAAGCTCTTCATAAACCCAGCAGTGAATTTTCGAGTCGCGACGAATACCTTGAACACGAATTACAAATTATGCAGCCTAAGCGCTGGCGTCCTAATTTACCATTTCGTGATTACCGGTTTGAATTAGAAGACTCTATCCCTGCAATGGCAGGAACCATAGGCAAGGTGGTCATGGTCGGTGCAATTGCTGCAACGTTTGCAGCGCCACTGGGCCTAGGTGAAGGTTTTATTCTAGAAAACGTGCGCTATGAGCTATTAATTGTATCGATCTTCATTTTATTATTTTCGGGCTTCTTTTTACCAACGGCAAATCTGGCGGGTACGCATGGGCCGCTTATTCCTTTAATCCCGATTGTGGTTGCAGCGGGTGGTCACCCAATGGCCTTTGGTTTACTGATAGGGGCGTTTGGTCTGTTACTCGCGCTTAGTAAAGGGGGGAGTTTACTGGCGGGCTTAACCAGCCGAGGAGTGTGTGGCGGTTTACTGCTCTACCTTGGTTTTATTGGCACGATTTCGCAGGTTAAAAAGCTGTTTGCATGGGCTGAAGGCATTGATATGACCCATATCGCTTTTATTGTGATTTTATCGACTATCGTGTTGTATGCCTTACTTGAGCACTACAAAAAACGTTGGTTAGCTGTGCCATTAAGTTGCTTACTTGGTGGTTTAATCGCATTTTTACTGGGTGCGCCGTTTGAGTTTAAAACAGCACCGGGCTTACCAAATATGAACCCAATGTATTGGTGGGGTGAAAACACCGGTTGGATGCTGGGCTTACCAACCCTAGAGAGCTTTGTAGTGGTATTGCCGTTTGCAGTGCTTGCGGTTGCTATGTGGTCACCTGACTTTTTAGGACACCAAGTATTCCAAAAAATCAGTTACCCAGAACGCACAGAAAAAGTGCAAATGAACATTGACGATACCATGTTTAGTGCTTCAATCCGCCAGACATTTGGTTCCTTATTAGGCGGCTCTAACTTTACCTCATCATGGGGAACTTACATTGTGCCAGCAGCCATCGCTAAGCGACCCATTCCTGCAGGTGCGGTGTTAACAGCATTATTTTGTATCATTGCCAGTATTTGGGGCTACCCAATGGATTTAGCTATTTGGCAACCCGTGTTATGTGTCGCCTTGATTGTAGGTGTGTTTATCCCACTTCTTGAAGCTGGCATGGAAATGACCCGCGAAGGTAAAACCACCCAATCGGCTGCTATTGTGGTGTTTTCATCGACTTTGGTGAATCCTGCATTTGGTTGGTCGTTAACTATGTTGCTCGACAACCTGGGCTTAATTGGTTGTAAAGAGCGAAGCTCTGAACTATCACCAATGAGCCGTTGGATCATTCCATTAATAATGTTTGTAATTTTAACAAGCGTGATGGCGCTGGTGGGTATGCTGCCAGGGATCCCAGCATTAATGGCTGACTTTAGGCATTGATAAAAAAGGGTAAGGTGATAAACGCCTTACCCTTTTTCAAAGCTGTTATTTAAACTTAACTGTTTTTTCGCTGCGGATGTAAGTTCGGGTATCTGGTTTTGTCCATTGACCTTTTTTAAGGTAAGAGGTCGACACCACAAAGCTGTTGTTTTTAAACTCGCTTGTCGATTTTACCTTAGTGATCCCCTCTTTGCTGCCTGTCACATTCTCATAAGCAACAAACTGAGTAGGGCTAAGTACATTCATTGTGCCTTGGGTATAAAAACCTGCCGTAGTGAAGTAATAAAACACTAAAGATTGCTTTTTATTATCCCAAAAAATCATCGATTCACCACCATATTCACCTTCATTGATAGAATGAATGGTTTTAATAGCCGTGCCATTGAGCGCGCGTTGCCAGGTACTCACATCTTGCACCGCAGGTTTACCTGCTGCGACATTAAAGTCAGACTGCCATGTGCCTAAGTAAGGCTCAAACACTTTTAGCTTGTCATCAAGTTGTTGCTCCGCCGCCAAAACAGAAAGTGAACACAGGCAGATTGATAGTAAAAGTGATTTTAGGTATGCCATAATAGCGTCCCGATAAAATTAATTTGTTTTGCAAAGTATAGGTGATAATTTATTGATTAAGAAAACATTAATTACATTTTCATTGTTGTTTCTAGCGCTGCTATGGCTGGTATCGTGGCAACTTAATATTACCTACTTTATTGCAGGCACTTACAGCGTAGCGAGCATAATAAGCTTTTTGGTATATGGCTGGGATAAACGTTTAGCGATGCAACATGGCGAGCATACAATAAGAGTACCTGAGCGTACACTGCATATTTTAGGGTTAATCGGTGGTTGGCCAGGTTCATTAATTGCACAGCAATGGTTAAGACACAAATCCAAAAAACGCAGTTTTATTGCCGTGCTTTGGTTAACAATTATTGTTAATGGCAGTGCACTGTCGTCACTGTACTATTTGCAGTTAATTTAAAAGTAGATCAAAAAAGGAAAGCCGTTGCTTTCCTTTGGTGGGAAGTAATTTCATATTATTGAGTAGCTTGATTAGACTCTATGCTTTTAAGATCTACAGTCAATATTGTTTTTTTATCTACAACAATCCACTTGCGATAGGTTAAATAACCAGGCTTGGTTACTTCAATATCGTATTTACCATCATTAAGTTCAATACCATCTTCGTAGACAGGTTTAATATTCATGATACGAACACGCGCATCGTTAGGTGTAGTAACGACCGTTAATGAAGTTACAGGCACTTCCTCTATCACTTCAGCTACAGGTTCTACAATAGTCTCTGGTTCTGGCGAAACTTCTGTGGTTGATGAACAGCCTGCTAGTATCATCAGTGCACAGGCAAGACTTAATTTTTTCATAATTACTCCATTAAATTACACTATTTATTAGACGTTAAAGAAAAAGAATGGCGTTCAAAAATTTATTTGTGCAAATTCGCTCTTCCCTGACGTTTGATTATTTAATCTTCTGATCTAGATTGTATTTTCTAGACTCTTTCTAATTTCTTCGCTCCGTTCTACAAGTCTTTCGGCTGTTCTATACATTTTTTGTTTCATTAAACTACTGGCCATAGAAATATAAGTCGTTGCTATTTGATCTTTGATTAATAAAATGGGCTCAAATGATTCAGGGAAGATTTCAGCTTCTTTACTAAATGACTCATCAAACTCGATAAGCTGTTTATAGTCCGAAACATTTGCAAGTTGAGTGTTAAATCTTTCTAATTTTTCTTGATAAAATATTTTGGCATCGTCGTCAGGGTAACTCACAGTCATCCCTTCACTCGTTTTTCTCTTATATTCAGCTAATGCGATCGTGGCTGACTCTTTTTTTCGCAATGCAGTAACGAGTGGCTCAAGTTCTGAAGTATTGGAAAAAACTAATTCACCTACATCAAGTAATGTTTTTTGTGTAACGAAATCTTCATTTTCAATAGACGCTAAAACTGCCAGTTTGAAATTATTTATATGCTCTTGGTTGGGTACATAGGTATAACTAGAGTCGATAATTTTTATTTGAGATACAAGACCGTGAATGTTGTTGTCACCACTTTCATCATATCTAGATTGCGATAACAGTACATCTAAACGGTAACTTAGATCAGATAGGATTGACTGTCTTTCAGTAAGCAAGCTTTCGAGTTTATTATTTAATGTCTCTGAATCAGGATAGAAATTTTTTGCTTCGTCATAAATAGCAATAGCTTCATCGTAGGCTCTTGTATTTATGGCGGTTCTTGGTAAATCATCGACTTGTTTAGTAAATTTTTCTACGACTTTATTTTGATGAACAGCTAAAAGCCCTTCTTTTAATACTTTGTATTGTGGTGGAATTTCATTTAATCGTTGCGGTAAACCATCACTAGGCCAATTCATCCATGTTTCAAGCTGTTCAACTTTTGCGAGCGAGTTTTGATAGTTTGCTTCAATCAATTGCTGTTTATCGCTTTGGGATAAAAACTGATACCCAGCACCACCAATAAGTAATGCGTAGCAAGCTGCATGGATTAATAATGAAGTTCTATTATTGTTTAGTTCATATTTAACTTCAGACAATGATTTAGGGCGATGAGCAGCATCAAGTGAAATACACTTTTTGATTTTAAGCCAAACACTTAATGAACTGTTGCTGGGTTTTTTTACACTTGTATCTTTTGCTACTTGATTTGCAGCGACTCTATTGTATGGATGCTTGCTCGTTAATAGCTCAAATGCAATACAACCAAATGCAAATATATCGTCTTTAGCTGAAGATTTGTCTCCATTTAGTTGCTCAGGACTAGCATATGTGGGGGTATAACCATTGCTGTTTGGTTGCTCATTGTTAGCAGGGGCTGCATATTTATCTTCTTGAAGGTTTGTTTTTGCAATACCAAAATCTAAAATCTTTAAGTTTCCTTGCGAATCAAGAATTATGTTTGAAGGCTTTAGGTCGCTGTGTACAATTCCCTTAGAGTGAGCGTAAGTTAGGGCGTCAATAAGCTGATTTAAAATAGGTTTAGCTCGTTTTTGAGACAAACCATTTGGTTTACTTCTTTTGATTAATTGCTCAAGAGTTTCACCTTCAATCCATTCCATTACGACGAAATGATAGGTGTCACTTGAAGACGCTGAAAATACTTTGACAATGTTGGGGTGAGAAAGAGTGCGAGTTTTTATTGTTTCATCTTTTAACAATAATAAAGCATCCTCTGAGTCAGCTAACTCAGGGTGTAATACTTTAATTGCAACTATATTATCTTGATTTAATTGAGTATTTAGGTAGGTGTCTCGTGCTCGATAAATATAACCCATGCCACCTTCACCAATTAATTCTTCAATTAAGTAGCGGTTTGAGAGTGTTTTACCAATTAAATGAAGCTTGCTTCCTTTAGATACCGCATTTTTATTTTTTATTGAGGCAATACGTGTTTTATCATTCTCAGCAGTCATTATAATTCCTTTTATAAAAATCAATATCCTTTTGACTGGGGACATATTTTACAAAAAATACAACAATAAGCAATCATTCAGTTTATATTAATGAACTGGTACTTAAGGTTTAGTTCTTAGATTGGTTATTTGTTTTTGTATTTTATTTTGTTTTTTAAAATTATTTAAATTCTGTTTTTGGGTATTTTTCCGCGTTGACTTTATTCTGCGAAGTATTTTATCCTATTAGAATGTTTGTATTTATGGGACTAACAATCAAATGGAAGTGATTCTAAATGTTACCAGTTATCACAGGCTTTCTCCTGAGATAGATGCGAAAAAAGTAGTAAAAAATGAGTTAACTTTTGGTCGGTCAGAAGATTGTGATTGGTATTTACCTGATCCGGAAAAAGTAATATCAGGTCGCCATGGTAAAATTGTAAAAGAAACAGATGGCTTCTATGTTTATGACTACTCGACAAATGGATTGTTTATAAACTTTTCAGTTTCACCGCTTGGTAAAGAAAATAAACACCGACTAAATGATGGTGACATTCTCACTATTGGTGATTTTCAAATTGAATCAACTTTACAGCAAGATGAACAAGCTCAAAATATTGAGCCACATGTCAACTCTTTCAATACCCCGCCTACAGAACTACCAACAAATTTAAGCGGTAATTTTAATGCTTCTTCTGAGCAGCAATTGGCTTACGACAGTTCTAGTGAACTTGAAGAGGCAATGCTTGCGCCTACTTTTCAGAAAGCACCGAGTGAAAACATTGACATATTTTCACAACAAAACCTCAGTCAACCCATTCCAGAGGACTGGGATGAACTCGCACAACTATCAGCTACAGTTAAAGAAAAAGAAAATAGCGTGCCTGTATTACCGGTAGAAGAGCCTGTAATTAGCACTCCAGCTGTTAATGATAGTAAGCCGTTCAATAATGGCAATAGTGCAATAGCTGCAAATAACGCCCCAGTTAGTGCACCTATAAAAGATAATCAAATTTCAAACTCTTCGAAATTAGTTATTTCTTTTTTGAATGGTTTAAGTGTTAATGAAAAATTAGCTGCAGAGCTGCAAAATGAAGACACATGGCAGCATATGGGCGAGTGCTTTAAGCTTTTTCTTGAAGGCTCGATGGATTTGATTCGTCAGCGAACAAATATTAAGAATCAACTTAAATTGAATCACACAACTTTTAAAGTTGAGCAAAATAACCCTCTTAAGTTTTCAGCAACCATTGATGATGTTATGCAGAATCTTTTTGTTCGTAATAGCGCAAGTTTTTTGCAAGCGAATGAAGCTGTAAAAGAAAGTTTTGTTGATATAAAACTTCATGAACAAGGGTTACTAGCAGGAGCAACAGGGGCGCTTAATGGCCTTTTAGAGCAATTATCACCGCGTGATATAAAAGCGCAAAGTAATAAAGGTGGTCTACTTAGCTCTTTGCCTGCATATGGCGGTGCTTCTAGCTGGCGTATATATAACGAATTGTATGCTGACATTGCAGATGATGTTAAAGCTAAAGGGGTTTTAGCATTTTCTGATGATTTTCTGAAGGCATACAATAGTGGTAATTAGTTGTATTACAATAAAGGAATAATGCAATGTTGAAGTTCAAGCTTACTTTTGTAGGTGTTATGTGGGTATTTTTAACAGCCTGTACAACGGTAAACAAGTTTGTGCCCCCATCTACTGATTTAAACATTTCAGTGGCCTCAGATGTGAATCCAGATATCTCTGGCCGTCCTTCACCTGTCGTTTATAAAGTGTTTGAACTAAGCTCCCGAACTATTTTCGATACGCAAGATTTTTTTAGTTTATATGAAAATCCAGAAGCGGTACTTGGGCCTGATCTTCTTAAAAAAGATGAACTTGAATTACAACCTTCGTCAAGCATTGAATACAAAATGAATTTAAACAGAAATACTCGCTTTGTTGGTGTGGTAGTCGCTTATAGAGATATTGAAAAGGCCCGTTGGCGAGCTGTTATAGAGGTTGATCCGACAGGCTACGATGACATTGACGTAAATGTTGAGTCGTTAGCTGTATATATGAAAGATTAAAGGAATAAACATGAGTGATTACACGCGGGTCGCATGGACAGAAGGAATGTTCTTAAGGCCTCAGCATTTTCAACAAGCAGATAAGCATGTTTCTAGTGTAATTAGAAGAGTTATAGAGGGCACTGTTGCTGATTCATGGGGAGTCATTGAACTCGAAATTGATAGTGAACTACTTGTAACCGGTCAATTTGCTATTGATAAATTGTCGGCTATTTCGCCAGATTTATGCCCAATTCAGATGCCAAGTGATGAGTTTCTTCCTGATCCCTTAGTGGTAGCTAAAAGTGCCTATGATGAAATTATATGCCTTGCAATTCCAGCCTTGAAGGGAAGTGGGATCAACATCTCTTCTAGTGAAGACGAATTAGTGACACGTTACAGGATTGCAGACTTATCAGTTAGTGATGACAGTTTAGGCTCTCAAGCTCAAGAAGTAATCCAAGTAGCAAAGCTTCATAGCCGATTGATGTTAATGTCTGATGATACATCGGGTTATGTCTTGCTGCCGCTTGCAAGAATTACAGAAGTCACGAATGAGGGAGCAATTAAACTTGATTCTAAGTATATTCCTCCTAGTTTGTTTGTCACCAGTAATAAGCCTTTAACAGCGCTTGTCAGAGAGGTCTCAGGTTTAATAAAGCAACGTGCAGAAAGTATTGCAGTCAGGCTATGTCAAGGGTATGCAGGTAGCACATCAGTGGCTGATTTTTTGATGCTACAAACATTAAATAAATATGATGCTATTTTTCAAAGCTTATTAACGCACTCTCGTGTTCATCCTCGAGAACTTTATGCAAGGTTAATTGAGCTTGCTGGCGAACTTGCAACATTTAGTGCTGTAAATAAACGGGTGCCGCAACTTCCAAAATATGACCATGCAAATTTACAGTTTGTTTTTGCAGAGGTTGTGAACTTCCTATACCAATCTCTCAGCCAAGTGATTGAACAAACAGCCACTGAAATTAAGTTAGAACAAAGTAAGTTTGGTATCTCATTCGGTGCATTAAGAGATAAGTCGATTCTCGACTCTGCTCAATTCGTACTGGCTGTCAAAGCGAGTATTCCCCATGAAGAATTAAGAAAGTTGCTACCTTCGCAAATTAAAATTGGTAGCGTAGAGTCGATTCGAGATTTAGTAAATAACCAGCTACCAGGGATCTCAATCAATGGCTTACCTACAGCGCCACGTCAAGTACCTTACCATGCTGGATATCATTATTTTGAGCTTAATAAAAACAGTGAACACTGGAGCAAACTAAAATCCAGTGGGGGTATCGCTCTTCATTTATCAGGTAACTACCCTGATTTAAACTTAATTCTTTGGGCAATTAGAAGCTAATAAAGGAAGCGTTTCAATGGATGAAACAATAATTAAACCACGTCCAGGACGTTTGGGCCGTAACAAGTCAAATTCAGAAGCATCGCAAGGCTCGAGTGACAAAACCGTGGTCTCGTTTAGTCACTCTTCACCTGAAAAGGCGAGTGTCAGTTCTGTATCAATTTTTAAAAATGAATTACTCGATGCGGCTAATGATAGCTTTTCATTGATCATTTTTATTAATCAGTCATCGCAAATAGACAGTTTAGCGGCTTTAAAGCATCGTGCAATTGAATCAATCAAGCGCTTTGAGACGAATCTGCGCGCGAAATCAATTGAGCTCACGGTCATTAATAATGCGCGTTATTGCTTATGTGCTGCAATTGATGAAGCCGTATTAAATGCAAAGTGGAGTTCGTTAGAATGGGCAGAAGAAAGCTTATTATCCACTTTTCATAAAGAAACATTTGGTGGTGAGTACTTTTTTACTTTGCTGGATGAAGCGCTAGCGCATCCAGAAATGAATCGAAACTTTTTAGAGCTACAATACCATTGTTTAAATTTAGGCTTTAAAGGTAAGTTTCGAGTTGCTGCAAGCGGTGAAAGTAAGTTAGAAGATTACCGTAATAGAATTTACCACATCCTCAATCAGCTTGATGGGCCTCATAGTCAATTTTTAACACCTAGCTGGAAAAGCCGTGTTGCAGCAGGGGTAGAGTTAAGAAACCAAATTCCTCTTTGGGTTGTAATTTCGGTTCTTGCTTTAATTGCGCTAGTGGTTTATTTATTTTTCAATATGCGTCTCAATGAGCAAGTTGACGCTACTGCTGAAAACTTGAAATTAGTTCATCCTTTGTCATCTTCACAAGTTGAAGGTAATAGAAGCAAGCAACTTGAATTGTTAACTCAGTTATTACACACAGAGATACAACGCGGTATAGTTAGCGTTGAACAACAAACAGACAGGATCAGAATAACAATAAATAATGAGAGTTTGTTTAACTCTGGTGAAGCAACACTATTGCCCTCTTTCCAACCCATTTTAGAGAAGTTAGCACTAAGCCTTGAAGGAACAAAAGGCAAAATCTTAATCACAGGTCACACCGACGATAGCCCAATAAGTACCAGTCAGTTTCCTTCTAATTGGCATTTATCATTAGCTAGAGCTACACAAGTAGCAAATTCAATGGCTAAGAATACTGGCTTAATGGGAAGGTTATGGCCAGAAGGAAAAGGCTCTGCAGAGCCTTTAGTGAGCAATACGAATTCAGATAAGGCATTAAACCGCCGAATTGAAATCGACTTACTTTTTTAATGGAGTTGTGATGAGTTTTATTCAAAAGTGCAAGCGCGCTATGTACGCTGCTACTTCTCGTAAGGTGATGATCGTAGTTGGCTTTTTAGCTCTCTTCCTTCTTATTTGGTTTGGTGGTCCTTTGATAGCGATCGCTGATTATAAACCGTTTGAAAGTGTCGCTGCTCGTGCAATCACTATTTTAGCAATTTTACTGGTATATACCGTTATTAAACTGATTGAATTTAGAAATCAAAGCAAGCGAAATACTAGCATGACAGAAGAGCTGATAGAGGTTGATGCTAATTCTGCAGATGAAGTCCAAGAAGAAATTAAAACCTTAAAGACTCGAATGGTTGAGGCGATCGAGTTATTGAAGGATGCCAAGCTCTTTAACGGCCGTAATATCTATCAGCTTCCTTGGTATATCATGATTGGCCCTCCTGGTTCAGGTAAGACAAACTTTATCAATAACTCAGGCCTTGATTTTCCTTTAAAGGAGAAGCTAGGCACAGACTTAATTCACGGTGTTGGTGGTACGCGGAATTGTGATTGGTGGTTTACCAACAAAGCAGTGATTATTGATACCGCAGGACGTTACACCACGCAAAACAGTCATGCTTTACACGACTCAAAAGCATGGCAAGGTTTTTTAGGACTACTTAGAAAATACAGGCCAAAACGACCTGTAAATGGGGTGATCATCAGTATGGGTATCTCTGAACTGATGAATCAAACTAAAACTGAGCGTAATTTGCATGCTCGCGCGATTAAACAACGACTACAGGAGCTTCAAGGGCAGCTGGGCATGACCTTTCCTGTTTATGTTATTTTTTCAAAAGTTGACTTAATTGAAGGGTTTAGAGAGTTTTTTAGTGAGCTGAGTGATGAAGAAACCGAACAAGTTTGGGGGGTTACTTTTGAGCTTGATGCTGAATCTGACAATCAAATTGAAGTGTTTAACAGGGAATTTCATGGGCTAATTTCAAATTTAACCTCGTTATTAAATCGACGTTTAATTAATGAGCATGATTTAGCAAACCGCTCTAAGGTATTTGAGTTTCCAAAGCAACTTCGTGCACTTCAAAGTGTAGGTTATTCTTTTTTAAAAGAAATATTTACACCAAATGCGTATGAAAGTCTGCCAATATTTCGTGGTGTATACCTTACTAGTGCAACGCAAGAAGGGACTCCTTCTAATTTGTTGACTGAACAAAATTCAACGAAAAAAGATTATATAAACCAAACTAGAAGCTTCTTTATAAAGCGTTTGTTAGAGAGCGTTATTTTTCCTGAGCAAAACCTAGCAAGTACCAACAAACATCATGAAAAGCAAAGTAAGTGGTTACGCGTGTCATGCTTAGCTGTGACATGTATCACTTTAATAGCATTAAGTATTTCTTGGTACGTGAGCTTTTCATGGAATAGTGATTTGATAGATGAAACAAATCAAGCATTAGCTGAATATCAAGTGCTAGATCAAAATACAGTAGATAAAAGTAATCTGCTTGTTTTGAATCAGCGCTTTAATAAGTTAAAGAATTTCCCTGTTAATGAAATTAATGCTGAAGATTTTGAGGCTTATGGTTTTAGTAAGGTAGAAGAGCTAACAGAGGCTTCAAAAAGTGCCTACTTGCGTTCACTAAAAACGTACCTAGAACCATATTTACTCAATGCGCTAACATCTGAGATGGAGCAACAAGCTGATTATTTGAGTTATTTATACGAGACATTACGCAGCTATCTGATGTTATTTGAGCCTGAGCATTATAATCAAGATGATTTACTTGCCTGGTTTAGTGCCTATTACGAAAGGGCTCTTCCTGGGGACGTGAACGTAACTAATCGCAGTGATCTTATGGCTCATACACGAGCATTACTGGACCATGGTTTTTCTGGGCAGGAAATTGATCATCAAGCTGTTCGTCTTGCGCGAGCTGAATTAACAAAACTGCCAATTGCAGAAAGAGCTTATCAAAGACTGCAAGCTGACTTTATGGAAAGCAGCATTCCTCCAATAAAATTAACAGACATTATAAGTTACGAAAGCGCACGAGAATTTAGTTTTCAAAACCCTGAAGTCGCGATGAAAGGTATCCCAGGTCTTTATACCTACAATGGTTATCATGGCATTTTTAATGTCGAGAAAAGCAAGATGTTGGGTAACTTGATGGCAAGTAGTTGGGTTTACGGTGAAGAAGCTGCAAACACATACGATATCTCAAAAGCTGACATCGAAAAGAAATTAGAGCAAAAGTATTTTCAAGATTATATCTATTACTGGCGTTCGTTTGTTGATGAGCTGACTTTAAATGAGTTCAATTCACCAACAGAAGGTGTTCGCGTTACTAATGTTTTAGCGGGACCAGAAGCGCCAATAAAAAATATTATTACAACTGTTCAAAAAAATGTTCAGTTGACTAAGTTGCCTATTTCGGAAAATCAAAAGGCAGCCGGTAAAGTGGCTGCAAACGCTGCTGAAGTCGCTATGCATACTAAAGCTAATAGACTTAAACGTTACTTGCCTAATGAAACACCGAAATTTGAAGTTAAACTTCCAGGCTACCAAGTAGAGGAAGCATTTAGTGATATTTTAGAAATTGAACCACAGCAACTTGAGACAATTCAAGCAAGTTTAAGAGAGCTAAATATTTACTTAAACCAACTTGATCGAGGTGGGTTACTTAAGTCATCAGTAAAGAATCAGTTAAGTGGCAAGAATAAACCGGAATTCCTCAGTCAGCTTGAGTTTCAAAGTAAAGGACTACCTTACCCAGCCAATAAGTGGCTATTAGACATTAGCCAAGATACGTCGAATATTACTCGAAAAAGTGCCAATCAGCACTTAAACGAAATTTGGAGAAGCAGTGTTTTACGTGAGTATAATGCTGCAATCGTTGGGCGTTACCCGTTGGTTCCTAATTCAGATAAGGAGATCAATCTTAAAGATTTTTCAGACTTTTTTGGTCCTAAGGGCACGATAGATAACTTTTTCACTACGTATATTGCGCCTAGTGTTGATACCAGTAAGAGCCCTTGGCGATTTGAAAAGAACATAGGTGTTAGTGAGTCAGCACTCAGAATGTTTGAACAAGCTGCCAGAATTCGAGAGGTGTTTTTTGATGGCAACAGTAATACGCCACGAATAGAGTTTGGTTTAAAACCGATTAAACTGGACCAAACAATTTCCAGCTTCATGATCGAAATTGATGGTCAGTCAATGATTTATCGACATGGCCCACCGAAAGTAAAAAGTATTGTTTGGCCAGGAGACGTTGCTCAAAGCAAAACTAGAATTGTGTTTACACCACCTTATGGGGGGAGAACCATCAATACCAGCTACAGTGGTGAATGGTCTCTCTATCGAATGCTGGATGATCTTAAAGCTCAGCGAGCAGAAACCCAGAGTGACTTAGAGCTGCACTTTTCGCTGCAAGGAAATAATGCAACGGTTGAATTATTACCTAATTCGATTCGACACCCATTTTGGAACGCAAGTATAGAGAGCTTCTCATGTCCGACAAGGTTATAGGTATTGGCTATTTGGGTAAAGTTCCATTTTTGGGTGACTTTGTGCAAGAAGGTATTTGTCAACAGTTTTCAGAGCATTGGGAGCATTGGCTTCAGGCTGCGATAGCAGTAAGCAAAGAACAACTAGGTGCCCAGTGGCAAGAGCGTTATTTAACAAGTCCTGTTTGGCACTTTGCACTATGCGAAAACTTAATTACAGAGAATGCAAAAATGGGGACGCTTTTGCCAAGTGTTGATGCTGTAGGCCGTCATTATCCCTTTACTGTTCTTGTTGATAGCGATAGCACACCGATTGCGACATTAAACTCAAACCAGCTATCGCTTGATTATGAAGACGCAGTGTTAACTGTTCTAGATGACAGTGTAGACTTAAGTGTTTGGCAGAAAAAGGTACTCAGTACGCTTAAAAGTAATCATTCACCAACTAAAAAATTCAGTAAAAGCCTTTCTCCAGATGAAAATAAATCAGCTGCAGTATTTGAGTTTCAAGGAGATGAATTGGGTGCCGGGACATTAAACGATGTCTTGCATTCGCTATTACTCAATAAGTATGGAGATTACAGCGTGTGGTGGACCCACGGCTCTATAAATATTAAACCTGTCGTTTTTGTGACGGCAGGTTTACCGCCAGTAAATCAGGTGGCTGCAATGCTAGATGGACGTTGGCAGCATTGGGAATGGAATTATACCCAGGTAAGTGAGTGTGAATAAAAATTTTATTAGTTATGCCGTGTCTCATCGCGGAGTCGTTCGTGAATTAAATGAAGATGCTTATATCGAACTTAATAAGTATAACATTTGGGTTGTTGCGGACGGTATGGGGGGGCATGAAGCGGGCGATTTTGCAAGCCAGCTAGTGGTAGATGTCATTAAGGCTGAAGTCGAAGAGTTACCTGCTTCATTAATTTCGACTGAGATGTTGATTAAGGCAATAAAAAGCGCCAATACAAAACTACTTGAGTATAGCAGTGATTTTTTGGGGAACAAAACGGCTGGTACAACAGTTACTGTTTTGTTTTTTAAAGATAATAAATATTCAGCAATATGGGTAGGTGATAGCAGGATATACCTTTACAGATCGAATGCTTTGCTACAGTTATCTCGAGATCATAGCCAAATTAATGATTTAATTGACGAGGGCTTACTCACAGAGCAAGAGGCAATAAATCACCCATTAGCGAATGTAATTACACGCGCAGTAGGGGTACAAAATGAATTATCAGTCGATTGTGTTGAAGGTGATTTATTAACTGATGATATTTTCCTACTTTGTTCTGATGGATTAACTGGTGAGTTAAGTGACTCAGAAATTAGTATTGCTTTAGGTCCTAAAAATATAATTGATTCTGGTATGGCTTTAATTCACTCCACTCTTGTGCGTGGTGCAAGAGATAATGTTACTTTTATTTTAGTGAAAAATGAAGAATCGGATAAATCTAATAATAAAAAACTAGTTAATGATGATTTGACTGTGCCCTTATTATTGAGTAAATAGCCTATTATTAAAATAATATGGATGATGCTTTGTTTTATTATTTTATTTTTTGTAATTTCATTTTAATTAATGATTTTGTGGCTTGAAATTAAAAATAAGAGATGTATTATTTTACGTCGTCTCTATTTTGGGTGTAAAATGAATTTGTAAGGCAATGGAATGTTTGTATTTGATGAATATATAGCTCCAATTAGCGAAGATGCATTCGCGGGCATTGAGCCTAGATCAGATGTATCTCCTACCTCAACGTATTATTCCTTAAAAGATATGCGTAATCAGCTACGTGCTGCCGAGCGCCTTGCACTCGTTGATGATGAGGGCATAGCTTCTCTTGCTCGTGATTGGCAGCCATTGTTAGAACAATGTAGCGCTGCATTAAAATCAGAAAGTAAAGATATTGAATATTTAGCCTGGTTTATTGAAGCACTATGTCGTGTATATGGTTTTAAAGGTTTGGCATTTGGCTTTCGAGTTGCACATGAGCTTATAAGTAATCATTTTGAGTTACTCTATCCATCACTTGATGAAGGCGATGAAATATCTGATAAAGTTTCTGCTCTTGTTGGTTTAAATGGCGTAGCGGGTGATGGCGCGCTTATCATCCCTATTAAAAGTATCGCTCTAACAGATAGCCAAAATTATGAACCATTTACTTACTGGGAATATCAGCAAGCTTACGACATATCTAGGCTCAATGATGAGAAAAGAGAAAAGAAAATAGCGCAAGGCGCTATTGATTTTGAGTTAATAGAAAAAAGTGCCCAAGAAACTCCTGCTGAGTTTTTCCTCGAATTAAAAAACGGCATTGAAGAGGCTCTCACAGAATTTAGTGCATTAAGCATTGCACTTGATGCTGCTACTGAACAGTCACAACCCACTTCTAATATTAAGCAAGCACTCGAGGAATGCTTAAATGCAGTTTTGCATTTAGGCAAAGATAAGCTCAAATCTCTTGAAGTCAAATCAATACAAGAACCACAAGACAATGAGCGAGTGGATGATGATGCATCTATAGCTGAGAATACTAATCGCAATGATGCAGTAATCAACAGCCGAGAAAGTGCGATAAATAAGTTGCAAGAAATAGCACAGTTTTTCAGAAAGACAGAACCGCATTCACCTATGTCTTACACCATTGAACAAGTTATTCGATGGAGCGAATTATCGCTACCAGAATTATTAAATGAATTAATAACCGATAGTGATGCTAGGACCGGATACTTTAAGCTGTCTGGCATCAAAGTTAGCGAAACAGAAACCGAGTAAAAGGAGTTTTGAATGAGTATCCATGACAAATTAAAACGTGTACGTAAACCTAGAGTACACATTACCTATGATGTTGAAACTGAAGGTGCAATTGTAAAAAAAGAGCTTCCTTTTGTAGTTGGGGTAATGGGTGATTTTTCAGGTCATAATAAAGAAGTATTAAAACCTTTAAAAGACCGTCGTTTTATTCAAATCGATAGAGAAAACTTTAATGATGTTTTAAAAAAAATGAGCCCGTCTCTTAAGTTAGATGTTGATAATACTTTAACTGATGACGGCACCAAATTTAGTGTTGATCTCAACTTTAAAAGTATCGATGACTTTGAGCCTGCTGCTGTCGTAAATCAAGTTGAACCATTACGCAACCTAATGGAGACTCGTAATAAACTTCGTGACCTCATGACTAAGATTGACCGCTCGGAAGAGTTAGAAAATGTCTTAGAGGAAGTGTTAAGCAACACGGCGAGTCTTGATTCAATTGCCAAAGAGCTAAAGTTAGAGGAGTCTGAAAAATGAGCACCGAAACACTAGCACAAGAATTAGACACAGCAGCAACGACAGAATCGGCGTCGTTATTAACCCAAGCGATTGGCGCAACTAAACAAACAGACGCAAGTCGAGCGGAAGAGCTATTACGCACTTTAACTGAAGAAGCTTTAAAGGGCACTGTTCAATGGAATAAAAACATGACAGTGACTTTCAATGAAGCTATTCAATTGATCGACCAAAAAATATCGAAACAACTCAGTGTGATTATGCACCATGAAGACTTTCAAAAATTAGAAGGTTCTTGGCGTGGTCTTAATCATTTGGTGATGAATTCAGATACAGGCTCAACATTAAAAATCCGTGTACTAAATATGAAGAAGAAAGAGCTTCATAAAGATTTAAGTAAAGCGGTTGAGTTTGATCAAAGCCAAACATTCAAAAAAATCTATGAGTCAGAGTTTGGTACACCAGGCGGTGAACCTTACGGCACTATTGTTGGTGATTTTGAGTTTACTAATCACCCAGAAGATGTTGAAACACTCAGCTTAATGTCAAATGTTGCTGCTGCTGGTTTCTGTCCGTTCATTTCGGCATCATCACCTTCACTCTTTGGTTTTGATAGTTGGGAAGAGCTCACTAAACCAAGAGATCTTGAAAAAGTATTTGAATCACTTGAATATACTAAGTGGCGCTCATTTAGAGACAGCGATGATTCACGCTTTGTTTCACTCACGATGCCAAGATTTTTATCTCGTTTACCTTACGGTGCAGCATCTAAACCTGTTGAAGAATTCAACTATGAAGAGTTTGAAGTTGATGAGCTTGCCGGTCGCTCTGTAAGTACTGATAACGGTGATTATTGTTGGAGTAATGCTGCCTATGCGATGGCGACGAACATGACAAAAGCATTCTCTCAATATGGTTTTTGTACTGCTATTCGTGGTGCTGAAGGCGGCGGTAAAGTAGAAGGTTTACCTACCCATATATTCACGAGTGATGATGGTGATCCTGATCTTAAATGCCCAACAGAGATTGGTATTACTGATCGACGTGAAGCTGAGTTAAGTAAGCTTGGTTTCTTACCACTGTGTCATTATAAAAATACAGATTACGCTGTGTTCTTTGGTGGACAATCGTGCCAAAAGCCGCAAGTTTACTCAACGCCTGATGCAACTGCCAATGCCGCTATTTCAGCACGCTTGCCTTACCTTATGGCTACTTCTCGCTTTGCTCATTATTTAAAAGTAATGGCACGTGATAAAATTGGTAGCTTTATGGAAGCAGAAGACGTTGAATCTTGGTTAAATCGTTGGATCTTATCTTACGTAAATGCGACAGAGGGTGGTGGTCAAGATATCAGAGCACGTTATCCTTTAGCAGATGCAAAAGTTTCAGTTAAAGAAATTCCTGGTCAGCCTGGTGCTTATAATGCTGTCGCGTGGTTAAGACCATGGTTACAAATGGAAGAGTTAACGTCATCACTTAGATTGGTTGCCAAAATCCCTGAGATTGGTTAACCCTTCCTGCATTAAGGATGATGCAAAATGAATTGTGAAGAGTTTTCATTCATAGGAGCTGACGCTGTATTTTCTCATAATACAGCGTCTGATATCTTCGAAAATAGTGCTTTATTGGAACGCTTTCTAAATGAGAAAGAGACATTTAAAGCACTGTTATTATGGCTTGAAGGCTCTTCTGATTCGCCACTGCAGTGGGATAAAGAGTCAATCAGTTCATATTTGCAACTGACCATTGTTAAAATAGACTCGCTTATTTCAAAGCAATTAGATCAGATTTTACACCACCCAAAGTTACAACAATTAGAAGCTAGCTGGCGCAATTTGTGGTGGTTAACTTTACAAACAGAACTCAGTGATAAAGAAAAAAAAGTAAAGTTACGCCTGTTAGATTGTGATTGGAATACATTATCGAGAGATGTTAATAAGGCTATCGATTTCGATCAAAGTAGCCTCTTTCAATTAATTTATCAAAATGAGTTCGACCGTCCAGGTGGAGAGCCTTTTGGTGTATTGATTGGTGATTACGAAATTACCAACGGGAATGCACCGGGTACAATTTACAACGATATAGACACTTTAAAAGAAATTTCGAAAGTAGCCGCAGCCTCCTTTTCGCCATTTATTACTGCTGTGTCAGCAAGCTTATTTGGTACAAACAGTTTTACTGATCTTGGCTACCAATTCGATTTATATAATCAATTTGAACAGGTCGAATATACCAAGTGGCGTAGCTTTAGAGGCATGGAAGATGCGCGTTTTGTTGGTCTTGTATTGCCGCATGTTTTAGTCAGAGCACCCTATAAAAACGACGGTACCCGTCACTTAGACTTTTTATATACAGAAAAAATAACAGCACCAGAAACAGATATGTTATGGGGAAACGCCGCGTACCAATTTGTGTCGACTTTAGTGCGTGCTTATGCTGAAAGTGGTTGGTTTGGTCAAATCAGAGGGATTGAGCCAGGTAAAATATCTAAAGGTATCGTTACCGGGTTGACGAAAAATTACTTTTCAACCGATGTATACAGAAAAGAAGCTAAGCCACCAATAGATTTGATTGTGACCAGTAAATTAGAAAAGCAATTTTCTGAACTTGGGTTTATACCTGCCTCATCCGTGACTAATACTGAGCATCTGGTTTTTTATAGTAACGCTTCGGCTCAGCAAGCCAAGCACTACGATAGTGAAGCATCGACAGTAAATGCCCGCTTATCGTCTATGCTGCAATATATTTTATGTGTGTCACGTTTTGCTCACTATTTAAAGCTGCTAGCGCGTGATCGGGTTGGTTCTTATAGTACAGCTCAAGCTTGTGAACAAGGCTTGCAAGCATGGGTTAATAACTACACGACAGCATCGGATTCTGCTTCAGAGCAAATAAGAAGTAAGTATCCTTTGGCAAATGCGAAAGTGAAAGTGACCGAAAATAAATCGAAGCCAGGCCACTACTTTTCTGTCTTACAACTACAACCTCATTTTCAGCTTGATCAAATGGTATCAAGTATCAAATTAGTGACTGAACTAAGTCCTCATCATCAAATAAAGGAATAAAAATGAAAAAGATCCATGAGTGTATCCGCAATGGAAAATTAGCAGATGCATTAGAGTACTGCGCACAAAAACTAAAAGATGATCCACTGAATTTTGATATCCGCAGCGCTTATACGGAATTGTTGTGTGTTAATGGTGAACTTGAAAAAGCGGATAAACAATTAGATTTTATGGTGACTAAATCACCTGAGTTAGCAGTTGGTGCTGTTAATTTAAGACACTTAATCAGGGCCGAGCAAGCACGACAAGATTTTTATGAAGGTAAAGCGGCTCCAAAGCTATTTCATGAAGCAGATGAACTCGATGAGATATTTCTACAGATGCATATTGCTTTACGTGAAGAAGATTTAAAAGAAGCGACAGAAAAAGCAGCCAAAGTTGAGTCTTTCAGAACTAATTCAGCAAATGAGCAACTTACTGCAATCAGAGATATTGATGATTCATTAAACCCATTTCTGGAAATTTTGGGGACCAACGGTGAGTTTTATTTAGCTCGCTTTGATGAAATCGAAAAATTTGAAGTTCAACCAATAGAGTCAATCGTTGAGCAAATTTGGCTACGTGTTGAGGTTACTATCAAAGATGGGCCTGTAGGTACAGCTCACATCCCAGTTGTTTACCCACACTCAAAGAGTGAAATAGAAAAACTAGGCCAAGTGACTGAATGGCAAGAATTAAGTGAAGAAATGTACTTAGGACGCGGAATGAAAATGCTGTTTATAAATGATGAAGCAGTCTTATTGTCTGAACTTGGTTCTTTCATCAATTGAGAGTGAAATTTTCATGATTGCAAGCAAACAGCCGCTCAAAGCATCAATTTTAGATCGTTTGATTGATGACGAGCCAGATGTACAGGACTCGCCACAGCGAACGGATGGTATCAGCTTATCACTTTTAAAAAGTTACGTAAGACGAGATATCGAGGCGTTACTAAATGCTCGGATCCAGTGGCATACATGGCCAAGTCAATACAGTGAGCTTGCAACATCGTGTTTATCATACGGATTGCCTGATTTTTCGAGCATGGTTGTAAGTTCGCATGAGGGGCGAGCAGCGTTATGTGAAAAAGTTCGAGATGCGATTTTACGATTTGAGCCTAGGTTTATTGAAGTTGAAGTGTTAGTTGATGAAGAACTCCCCCTTAACCGAGTATTAAACCTAAGAATTAATGCCTTGTTATATGCCGATCCAGAGCCTGAATATATCAGTTTTAACTCTGAAGTTGAGCCAGTTAGTTTAGGTATGAAAATCTATGAGTCTTCACTATGAATGATGAATTATTAAAATATTACAATCGTGAATTAGCGTATGTGCGCCACCTTGGGAAAGACTTTGCAGAAAAATACCCAAAAGTGGCAGGCAGGTTAAAACTTACAGACGAAGTGATAGAAGATCCTCATGTTTCAAGGTTAGTCGAATCATTTGCATTTTTAACTGCCAACATTAGGCAAAAACTTGATGATAGCTTTCCTGAGTTAACGGATGCGCTTTTAGGCCAGCTCTATCCAGACTACCAAGCGCCTATCCCTTCATTATCAATTGTAAAGTTAGAGTCAGAAAACCTATCAACGACAGGAGTCATTATTCCTCGCGGGAGTGAGCTTGAAACCAATGTAGAAGGAATGAAACAGTGTAAATTTCAAAGCTGTTTTGATACCAATTTGTGGCCCGTAGAGATAACAGCTGCTCAGTTTGATAACAGTCCTTTTATTGCGCCTAAACCAAAGTTTAATGAACCTGCTAAAGCGATATTTAAGTTACAACTGACAGGTGAGTATGATGGCGTTTCATTACATGAAACAGAGCTAAATGATCTAAAAATTTATATTCATGGACAATGGCATTATGCGCTCAAAGTATACGAACTATTGTTTAAACATTGCATCGGAATAGCAGTAGATAATGGCGATGAGGGAGTGCATTACCTCTCGAAAACTCATTTAAAATCAGTTGGATTTGAGGAGCATGAAGCTGTTGTTCCTTACTCAATGCGTTCTTCATCAGCATATAGGCTATTAGTCGAAAACTTTATTTTCCCTGAAAAGTTTAAGTTCTTTGAGTTACAAAATATTCGCTCGGTACTCCCTCGCAATGCCAGTACAACAACACTTTATTTTTATTTAGATGTTGAGTCTAGCGAGTTGGAGAAGCAAGTAGATAAAGACATGTTCTTGATGGGCTGCACGCCAATCATAAATTTATATGAACAAGAACTTGAACCGATCCGCCCAGAGCTAAGCGAATATGAGTATAAGCTCGCACCACGCTATATCGACTCTGAAATATCTGAAGTTATTAGCCTTGAAGAGGTGGTTGCATTTGACCACAAGGGGAATAAACAGATAGTGACGCCTTTTTATGCGCAAACACACCCTAAATATCAAGAGTATAAAGATCTCTATTGGCATACTCGACGAGAAACAGCACTTTGGGCTGGTGGCTATGCTGAGGCGGGAACCGAAACCTATTTATCATTAGTAAATGGTGGCTTCGAAAATAGTGCACAAGCTCTCAGTGAGGGAAATACGGTGGTAACAGCGCGCGCTCAATGCAGTAATCGTAATCTACCAGCTAGTTTACCTTTTGGTGATGATGAACTTGGTTTTACATTGCCAAAGCGTGGCGATGTAATAAAAAAAATCAGGTGTTTAGTTGCACCAACTCATGCGGTAAGACCTGTGCTTGGCAGTAATACTCGCTGGCAATTGATCAATCATCTGACTCTTGATTCATTTAGTGGTGAGCAAAGTGCAGAGAAATTAAAAGAAACATTGAGGCTATATGATTTTAAAGCAACACCCCAATCAAAAGGGATGATAGATAACATCTATAGCGTCAAAATTGAACCTGCAACTGCGCGTGTCGTGCAAAACGGTCGAGTCGCTTTTGCAGCAGGAACTGACATTGAAATTACATTTGCAAATGATGATTACGCTGGTAGTGGGGTGTTCTTTTTTGCTTCAGTTCTTGATTGTTTCTTCTCGCAATTTGCATCAATTAATAGCTTTACACGCTTAAGTCTAAAGTTAAAAGAACAAGATCGAGTTTATCATCAGTGGCCAGCTAGAGTAGGTTCCGGAGTGCTACTATGATTGCACAATTGCTCGAGAACGCGACAGAAATAGATTTTTACAAAGCCGTGTTTGTGATCGAGTCTCAGTTGTCGAGTGCGGCCCAGCAATATCGTAAAGTTGGCTATGATTGTCAGCCAAAACTAGAGCTGATTAAGTTTAGTTCAACACAAAAGTTTGGCTTTGCGGGTAATGCAATTACTAATTTAAAGCCCGCTAAAAACGTTGAAGGAATTACCCAATTTGATATGGAAGTATCATTTATGGGAATGACTGGCTGTTCAGGAGCATTGCCACATTTTTATAGTGAACTGGTGATGCAACGATTGCGCTATAAAGACAGTACAATGAGAGATTTCTACGATATGTTTAATCATCGTTTGATTTCGTTGTACTACCGAGCTTGGAAAAAGTATAAACCCGCGCTTAACTTTGCTAATAGTAATCAAGATAACCACACAAAAATTTTGGCACTTCTGAGTGGGGGGAATGCCCCTCATCAGCTTTATTTCAGTGGTCTTTTCAGTCGAAAGACGCGAAATATGGCAGATTTGCGCAATATTTTAACTTTCTATTTAGACTGTGATGTCAACATAAACCAATTTGTAGGCCAGTGGCAGCCGCTAAAACAATCTGAGCAAACACGCATAAATAGTGGAGGGTTTGCAGGCCAACATGCAAGGCTTGGTATTGATGCAATAGCAGGTAAGCAAATCTGGGATATCTCGACAAAGATCGAAGTTATTATCGAGCCCAAAAATGAGCACCAAACAGCCCGTCTTCTACCAAAGCAAGATCTTTGGAATTTAGCCCATCAAATTGTGGGTGATTTTGTTGGTAATCAAATCCAGCATTCACTGATAGTAAAAGCAAACTTTTATAAGCTTGGTGCAAAGCAATTATTAAAAGAACGATGTCAATTAGGCTGTAATAGTTTTCTGCTATCTGAAAACGCAGCTCAAAATGGCAAAGTCTCTGAACTTTCGTTCAAAGGATAAATAAATACAAGGAAATATTATGTCTACAATGACGCTAAATACACTCGTAGAAAAACTAAGCCCAGAGTGCAAAAAGAGTCTTGAACAGGCTGTTGCAATTTGTAATAGCCGAAGCCACTTTACTGTTGAATTAGAGCATTGGTTACTAGCGATGCTTGAGCAACAACTTGATGACTTTAGAGTTATTTTGAGCGCTTACGATATTGATAGAGACTCGTTAAAAAATGATTTAAATAAGTCTTTAGAAATGCACAAAACGGGTTGTAATTCATCACCGAGCTTATCGATGCATGTTACCAGTTTGCTCAAGCAAACGTGGCTTAGTACGAGCATTGATTTTACAGATACACAAATTCGTAGTGCTTACTTAATTTACACGCTGGTAAAAGATGACACCTTAGCAAGTTTAGTGAGTCGTTGTAGTAAAGAGTTTAATAAGATAGAAGCAGGGCAATTATTGCATGCTTGGCCTGAAATGGTCGCTAAGTCACAGGAGCAAAGCTCTGTGGCAAAGAGCCAAGCTGAAAAATCGGTATCTAAAAGTTCTAAAACGCCTAGTTTAGATCAATTTACAGTTGATTTAACAGCCCAGGCAAAAGCAGGAAAAATAGATCCAATTTTGGGGCGTGATTTTGAAATTAGACAAATGGTCGATATTCTTACTCGACGTAGACAAAACAACCCAATTCTAACTGGTGAGGCAGGAGTTGGTAAAACCGCTGTTGTTGAAGGATTAGCGCTAAGAATTGCTCAAGGCAGTGTTCCAGATGTTTTAAAAAATGTAAAAATTCACACCCTAGATCTCGCTTTATTACAGGCCGGCGCCGGTATGAAAGGTGAATTCGAAAATAGGCTAAAGTCTTTAATATCGGAAATTAAAAACACCCCAACTCCGGTTATTTTATTTATCGATGAAGCACACACAATGATCGGTAGTGGTGGTCAAGCCGGTCAAAATGATGCTGCAAACCTATTAAAACCGGCGCTAGCGCGCGGCGAACTCAGAACAATTGCAGCCACTACATGGGCTGAATATAAGAAGTTCTTTGAAAAAGACGCTGCACTCGCTCGTCGATTCCAAGTCGTTAAAGTGGAAGAGCCTACACCAGAAAAAGCAATTGCGATGTTACGTGGTTTAGTGCCTGTTATGGAAAAACATCATAATGTGTTCATTTCCGAGCAAGCACTAGAAAGCGCAGTACATTTATCACACCGCTACATCACCGGCAGACAACTTCCTGATAAAGCGGTGGGTTTACTTGATACAGCCTGCGCTCGCGTTGCAATGAGCCAAGCATCAACTCCTAATTCTATCGAAACTCTTGAAAATGAACGCTCAGAAATAGAGTCGCAAATCAATATGTTAACTCGTGAGCAACGCACAGGGTTAAATCACAGTGAGGTGCTTGAGAGTTTAACAAATAAGTGCCAGCAAATTACAGAGCAGCTTTCACCATTGAAGTCGCAATTCGAAAATGAAATGTCACTTATTAAAGATGTAAAAGAAGTCATCACAGGCCTGAATGATGAAACAGAACAGCCAAGTGCAGAAATTGAAAAGCTTCAACAATGCAAAGAAAGCTTGGCCAAATATGATTCTAACATGGTGCATTGGCAGGTTGATGATGAGTTAATTGCGCAAGTTATTTCTGACTGGACTGGTATCCCTGTTGGCAAGATGCATGAAGATGATGTGAAGAGTGTTCTTAATTTAGCAAGCACAATGAAAGAGCGTGTTGTTGGCCAAGATCATGCGTTGGAGTTAATTGCAAAAGTTGTACAGACATCTAAAGCGCAATTAGCTGACGAAAGCCGTCCGAATGGAATTTTTATGCTAGCGGGTCCTAGTGGTGTTGGTAAAACGGAGACGGCACTTGCATTAGCGAATGAAGTGTATGGCAGTGAAGAAAACATCACAATCATCAACATGTCAGAATACAAAGAAGAGCATAAAGTATCGTTACTACTTGGATCACCTCCTGGTTATGTAGGCTATGGCGAGGGTGGCGTATTAACAGAGGCGATCAGACGTAAGCCATACAGTGTTATTTTGCTAGATGAAATTGAAAAAGCGCACCCAGGCGTACATGACATCTTTTACCAAGTGTTTGACAAAGGCACAATTAAAGATGGAGAAGGTAGAGATATCGACTTCAAAAACACGATTATCATCATGACCTCGAATGTGGGTACTGATACAACAATGAGCTTATTTGAAGACGAAGAAACAGCGCCAAGCGTTCAGGGTCTGCAAAAGGCTATTCAAAGTGATTTACTGGAAGTATTTAAAGCTGCATTCCTTGGTCGCATTAATGTGATTCCTTATTTGCCACTTAATAAAGAAACTCTTGCGGAAATTGCAAAACTTCAATTAAGTAAAATAAAAGATAGAGTTAACAAAAATTACAAATCTGATTTTTTATATTCAGATTTTGTTGTAGATTATATAGTTAACAATTGTAATGACTCTGGTTCGGGTGCAAGGAATATTCATGCATTATTGCAAAATAATGTCCTGCCGTTATTATCTGAATCTTTACTTGAAAGCCTTGTTACTGGTAGTAAAATCAATAGTATATTATTAGATTTAAATGATGATTCATTTGTTGTTAATATAAATTAATATATTTAAATTAGTTTCTTGTTTCTTTTTTGGAGTCGGATTATAATTTGTCCGTCTTCATTAGTTGATGGAACATTGAGACATTGTCTTCGTCTAGGGAAAGGATATTGAAGACCTTTTCGTTGCGCAGTTAGAGATAATGATTTCAAAGGAATTTTGGGAAACCAAAAGTAAATGATCCAATGTAATGGATATTATTTATAAATTAAAAGGAGCATTATCAAATGCAATCAAATACATATTTAAAATACGGTTCAATTAAAGGCGAAACTACTGCTGAGTCTTTTAAAGATTTAATCACAGTTTTATCATTAGATTGGAACGTTAGCCGTGAAATTTCAGCACACACTGGTACAGCAATGGACCGTGAATCTAGCTCAACTCGCTTAGGTGATGTAACTATCACTAAACTTCAAGATAAAGCGTCTCCAGACCTTTTCAAAGAAGCGACAATTGGTAAAGGCCTACCGGCTGTTTTCCACATCACTAAGCAAGGTGATAAAGTTGAAGAAATCATGAAAATCGAACTTACAGATGCAATGATTTCTAGCTACTCTGTATCTGTTCAAAATGACCGTCCAGTTGAAACAATCACTATCAGCTACACAGAAATGATGATGACTGTTACTCCTACTGACGACAAAAATAACATCACTGCACCACTTGTTTATGGTTACAGCGGTGTTAAAGGTCAGCAAATGTAATTTTTTGCAGTACCTAATAGCTCTGAGTTTTGCTCAGAGCTTTTTTGATCTTTAGGAATAGGAAGCATGGAATGCAAAAAGCAACACAAGATAACAATGTAATTCAGATTAACACCCCAGCAGGTAAAGATACGCTTTACTTAACTCGGCTGGTGGTGCAAGAGTCTATGTCTGATTTGTTTGTGATGTCAGTGAATATGTTCACTATAGGCACACAAATAGCGCATGAAGATCTGGTGGGAAAACCTGTTTCTATTAAAGTAAAAAATGCCGATAGCGCAGGTGAGCGTTATTTTCATGGTATAGTTAGTCAATTAGTATCTAATGGTAGTCGCACTGCTGATATTGATGAACAAAAAAATTATATAGATTACCACGCCACTATTGTGCCTTTCGCAGCATCAATGCGAAACCGAAAAAACAGTCGGATCTTTCAAAAGAAAACAATAAAAGATATTTTTGCCGATTTGTTTGGTCAACATAGTGTCGCTTTTAAGGATAATACAACTAAAACGTATCCAAAGTACGAGTACTGTGTTCAGTACCAAGAGTCAGATTTTGACTTTATTCAACGCTTATTTCAGCAAGAAGGTATTTTTTATTTTTTCGAGCATAGTAACAGTGCACATACCCTAGTGCTCGCAGATGATATAACGGCTTACGAAGAGTGCGCAGAAGCAAAAGTTGAGTTTACCTCTGGTCACCTCAGTGAGTCACACATTAATAAATGGCAAGGTGGTTTAAGTATTGCGCCTGGCAGTTACAAGCGTATTGGCTATGATTTTAAACAACCACCAAGATACCCTGATGGCGATCACAAAAAAGCAGATTTACCGACTCAGTCAGTCGCTGAAATTTTTGAATACACAGCCGAAGCCGAAACCCATCCAAGAGCTGCAGGTTTAGCAGCCGTACAGCTAGAATCATTACAGCGTAATATGAAGTTAAGTAGCGGTAGAAGTGATTGCCGTTCATTCTCGGTGGGTAAATTATTTAGCTTTAAAAAGCATGAAGACCCGCGCCTAGAAGGTAAAACGTTTGCTATCACCTCGTTATTAACCTCTATTACGGTGCCAAATCAGTCAGGATCTCAGCAATCTGGTGCACAAGAAGTATTTACCAACCACTTTGAATGTGTGCCAAAAGATGTGCCATATCGTGCAGCGCACAGCATGCGAAAGCCTGTTATTCATGGTGTGCAAACAGCCATAGTGACGGGCGACAGCGCAGATGAAATTATGGTTGACCAATACGGGCGTGTGAAAGTGCAGTTTGATTGGGACCGAGAAGGTAAAAAAGACTCGCAAAGTTCATGCTGGATCAGGGTTGCGCAAAATTGGGCAGGTAAAAAATGGGGCGCATTTTTCTTTCCTCGTGTAGGGCAAGAGGTGTTAGTCGACTTTATTAATGGCGATCCTGATCAGCCAATCATTAGCGGTGCAGTATACAACGCTGATTTAATGCCTCCTTATGCATTGCCTGCAGATAAAACACAAAGCGGTATCAAAACACGCTCAACAAAAGAGGGTGGAGCAGATAATTTTAATGAACTTCGTTTTGAAGATAAAAAAGGCAGTGAACTTGTTTACATGCAAGCTGAAAAAGATAAGCAGCTGTATGTAAAAAATGATCAAAAAGAAAAAATTGATAATGATCGTTTCCTCGAAGTTGGCAACAACGATGATGCAAAAGTAAAAGTGAATCGCACCGTTGATATTGGTGAAAATGACACGCTGAAAGTGGGTAAATCACTTAATATTGAAGCTGGAAAAGAAATTGTTATTAAGACCGGTTCGGCAAAAATTACTATGAGTAGTAGCGGTAATATTTCTATAGAAGGCACAAATATCAATATTAAAGGCAGTAACGTGAAGGTTGATGGAAGTGCAATAACCCTTTCTGCTGGCATGATAAAGTTGAACTAGCATGGAATTACAAAATACGTTTCAATCAGGTTTCGTTCATGGTGCAGCAAGCAATGGCTTTACCGTTTATTGCCGTTATGGCTTACCTCATTTGGTATGTCTTTGTGTCAACCGCCCCGATGATCCGTTTTTGAACTTGCCAATAGATTATTTTAAGGGCCTAGATGGTTATTTTGCTGAGCAATTTTTTATAAACCTTCACCCTGTACTCAATAGTAGCAATGTGTTGTCGCATATTTACCAATACGCTACACAAACAAGCTCAATAATAAATGATCTTTCGTACGACGAAATAGCGCAGGAGTTAGCAAAACTCGTGTGCACAAATAAGTTACAAGTTATTCCTTTAAACGAATAGCCAAAAACAAGGAAGGCATTATGGGAAAACCCGCTTCAACGTTAGGGCATATGCATGTTTGTCCAAAAGTAACAGGTACAGTTCCTCATGTTGGAGGGCCAATTGTAGTGGGTTCGGCTAATGTGTTGATTGGCAATATGCCTGCAGCAAGACAAGGTGACATGCTTGTTTGTATAGGCCCGCCAGATAGTATTAATAGCGGTTCGGGTACAGTCAAAATAAACGGAAAACCCGCTGCTCGAATGGGAGACAGTACTTCTCATGGCGGTAAAATTGTTTTAGGTAACCCAACAGTTTTAATTGGTGGATAAGGTGTTATCACTCATTTTAAATGAGCATAAAGCAGCTCTTTCAAATTTAAATGTGATGCAGCAAAGTGCGTTTTATAGCATTGGGTTTATCGACCAAGTTCGTCAGCAATTAGCTTTAAAAGTACAAGCATATCAGGGTGCTAGCAATGTACAGTTTGAAATGGTGCAACGCATTATTGAAGAAATTGAGACGTTAAAGCAGCAAGAAACGTTATTAGATGACATTGCTGAAGCGTGCTTGGTTGCGCTGCTATTAATGTCGAACTCTCAAAAGCAGAGGTTATTGGGGTTATTAAACCGACATGAGTTTACGCTTTTAAAAAATAAGCTTTTGGAGAAAAGCTTAACAATAAGTGGGTCCGCCAATAGCGACTTTTTGAATTGGGCAAATGTGTACGGTAATTCAGATACAAAGGCGATTATTTATAAAGCAATAAAACGTGCTGTAAAACAACTCCCAGATATGCCTGAAATGCAAGAAACAGTAAACGCATTTGAAAAGGCTGCGATGATTAATTCACCGTTAATGTCTGTGTACCTATTATTGCTAGACCCACAAAGGATGAATTTTGTTTGCAACTATGTGAGCCAGCAGTTTACTCGAGAGCAAGCTATTGCGGTGCTATTGCAAACTGGGGCAACAAAATATGTCCCCATGGCTGTTGCACTGTTGACCGAAGTGAGGTCGGCCAAGAATCTTGTTGCTGGTATTAAACGCTGCTTAGGTAGTCAGCTCGATGAATTAGTTGCATTTGATACTCAAGTTCAGGCTGGCGATTGTAAGCAAGCCGCTGTTGATTTTCAGCGCCAATTTGCATTGAGTTGGCCAGAGCAAAAGATCAACTTTAATGATCAAACTCTGGTTTATGGCTTTGCGATGAATAGGCCTGTCAGTGTAGCAAGCCTGCAAGGTGTTGATTTTTTTAGTTGGCAGGTGATTACAATTTTAAATGCGCTTAAATATGACTGTCAAAATAGTCAAGCGAGTTAGCATTGAGTGCATTTAAAATTTCAATACAGCAGTTTGATACACCTTATGAAGTAGCCCCAGAAGTATTAGTACTAGAGGGGAGCTCAGGTCATGAGCAAGTGCAAAACTGGCATTCATTTGATGCCTTTATTTATGACTGTATTGTAAAAGCAAAGTCAGTATTGAAAGAGTCAGACGTGCAGCAACCGTTAATTTGGTTATTACCGGCACTGCCTTTTCAAACTGATCATAAAACACTATTTATAAATAGCCTTCAGCAGCGTTACGGCATTGCTGTCGAACAGATGATTTTTGAAGGCGCAAACGGTATGCACAGTGCGATTGCAATAGCTAAAGAGCAAAATTTTAGTGCTTTTGATGTGGTAGCAATTGATGGTGTGTTTAAAGCCTCAAAGCATAACGGCTTTGAATATTTAGGTATAGCGGCTTGTAAGGCATGTGTTGAATTTACTCAGGTAGGCTGGGCGTTGCAATCTACGAGCATGTGTTCTTCTGTGGATATAGCAAAACATCAGCCTATACATGCAGAGCTTGAACGTATTTTATCGCTAAATGAACAAAAAATAGATTTAGTATTTGCCCCAGGTAATGGCCTAGAAAGTGATGATTGGGTAAGTTATTTACCTGTTTTAAGTAAAAAAATTAATGAACAAACGATGTTCCAACTTCCTAATTATAAATTAGGCAAAATGGGAGCAATAGAAGGGGTTGTAAACCTCGCAAGCCTGACAAATAGCTCACTTTATGCTGAGCGTTTTGGGCAGGCGTTAATAATTTCGCAAGAGTACAACAAGTACCAAGCCGTCGCGTCATACTTATGGATAAGTAAGGAAATGTGCAACTAATGGATAGTAAAGCAGTTGTGTTACAGGGAACACGTTATCCCATCTGCCTCGTGTTAGCTAAACAGCCAGCCCCCAGTGGATTTATTGCTGTCGCAACGAATACGCCGGATAGTGCCTACAAATTTGTAGCAGAGGTTGGCGCGGTATTAAGTGGCGATGCTGCTAAACGATTAGATCTTATTCAATTGTTAAATGTTGCTGGTATTAATTGTCCAAGGCAAGCAACAGCGCGTGAAACTGCATCGGCTTTGATAAAAGCCTTAACCTCAGGTGCTATTACTTGCTTCCAGCAGCAAGTAAAAAGCACCATTCAAGTCAGTGATAATACTCGCTCATCACAGAGTAGCAGCTCATCATCTTCGGCTGTGCCAAGTAATGGTAATGCCAAAAAAGCAACACAAGCTCCTGCTAGCAATAAGGGCAGTGCCAGTAACACAACCGCAAGTGAATCGCCTATAACAGAACAAGAATGCCGTTCAGACCCGGTTTCGATGCTAACAGGCGAAGAAATTCTTCCTTTAACTGACTTCTCATTAGCCGCAAATAGGCCTTTAACGTGGCGTCGGTTGTATCGTTCGTCTCACTGTAATCAAAAAACAATACTGGGAAATGGCTGGCGACACGATTATTTAGTGCAATTAACCGAGCATTACCTACCACCGCCGAAAGTGGGCCCAAAGAAAAAGGGCACCTACTGGCTTGAGTATCACGACGAACATGGTGCGACTCATAAGTTTGAAAAAGTGAAGCCGGGGCAATCGAGTTATCAGTTAAGTAGTAACTTGGTGCTTCATTATAAAGAAAATGGCAAGCAAGTATTAGTAACACCAGATGATAAACACTTGACGTTTATGCCGGGTGGATCAGCATGGTTGCTCGAAAAAATCATCAATGAAAAAGGTCAAAGCACCCGTTTTTATTATGATTCGATGGAGCGTTTACACCGTATTGAAGTAAACAAAGTTCGCGGTTGTGTACTGAAATATAATAAGCACGGTTTGCTCAAAACGGTGCACGCTTATCGTACTAATGAACAAGGAAAATTAGTTCTTTTAGATCAGCCGTTAGCCAGTTATGAGTATGATGAACAGTCAAACTTAGTGGTGGCAACAAACCAATTTGCTGAACAAGAGCGTTATGAGTATAACGCTGCAAATTTACTAATAAAGCGAACTAGAGCAAGCGGTTTTAGTCATCACTTTGAGTGGGACTCATATGGTTATGATGCCAAATGTATTAAACAGTGGGGTGATGACAATACCTATTGCTATCAGTTCGAGTATCAAGGCAATAAAACAACCAGTATAGATTCACGCGGCAACCAAGAGCACTTTGTTCACAATGAGCAAGGTAAGCTGATTGAGCACACTGATGCCAATGGTAATATCACACGCTATGATTACAATTCGCTTGGACAAAAAGTAGCGCAAACTGATGCTCTAGGCTATCAAACGCTTTATACCTATACTGAATACGGCCAACTTGAATCAGTCACCCAAGCTGATGGTAACCGCACTCAATTTGGCTATAACCAACTTGGTCAACAAGTCGTTGTTATTTTGCCAAATGGCGAGAAGATTAAACGCCAATACAGTGCCTCAGGGTTATTACAAAGTGAAACCCAAGCAGATGGGCGAATAGCACTTTACAGTTACGACAAACAAGGTAATTTGACCCAGCATGTCACGCCAAATGGTCATGTATTAAAATACACATGGAATGAACAAGGTGAGCTACTTGCAAAGCAGCATAATGATGAGCTCATTCGTTACAGCTACGATAACCTCGGTCGTGTAAACGCAACCATTAACCAAGCCGGTCTGCTTACTCAATATAAATATAATGAGCAAGGGCAACTAGTTGAAACAACCGCGTTTGAGCAAAGTAACCCTGATAACAAACAACAGCAGCTTTTTACTTATGATGATGCTGGTCGATTAGTTAGTTCGCAAAACGGTAATGGTGATACCACAGAGCAGCATTTTGAGGGACTAAGCCAGCCCCACTGCGTGATCCAGCCAGATGGCAGTGCACTGCATTTAACGTATGATAAAGAGCGAAATTTAACCGCAATCGAGCGTAGTGACGGCCATATTTATCGTATCAATTACGATGCAAATGAAAACCCAACACAAATCACGGGTTTTGATGGTACTGAGCAGCAATTTAAGTACGACGCATGTAATCGTTTAGTGGCTGTCACGCAAAGCGACAAACGCCATGTAAATATTAAGCGTGATAAGCTAGGCCGCGTTATTTCGCAGCACGCAAGTCTAGCCACAAATAAACACATAGTTAATAACGCTAACCATTACAGTTATACGCCAGAGGGTAAAATAGCGCGTGCTCATAATGAGCAATCAACGATTAAACAGTCGTTTGATAAAGGCGGACGGCTACTCAGTGTTGAGCAAATCCACAACCAGTCTCAAACTCATAAACTTGCATACAGCTACGATGACTATGGCAGACGACAGTCTCTTACCTTGCCAGACTCAACAACCCTTTATTATAACTACAATATTTTTGGCCAGTTAAGTGCTATAAAGGTAAAGCGAGCGGATGGTGAGTTAGCAAAACTCGTTGAGCTTGGCTACGACAGCCAAAATAATATCAAAACTCAGGGTTTCGGTAATCAGGTTACCCTTAATCAGGCGTTTGATGTTTTTGGGCGTTTAACGCAGCAGCAACTATCACATCCAGAGCGCACATTATTTGATAGCTGTGATTATCAATATGATGCGGTTAATCAACTCATTGCGCGTGAAGAACAAGGCATTAGCTGCCAAAATACACAGTTTGAATACAATAGCCTTGGCCAATTAGTTCAGCAAAATCTAGCTGGTGCAAATTCGGGTACACAAGCGCCAGAAAAAGCCAAGCAATTTCAGTGGGACAGCTTTGGTAACCCGATTAGCCAAACTCAAGTGCAGCATGATGAAGCAGTCAATAAACAAGAAGCTAATGATGCTGTTACACATAGCCAAGTCGATGCTGACAGGTTAACCCATTTTGGCGATAGCGATTTTGAATACGATGACTGTGGTAACCAAGTACGCGAAACGGGCAAAGGTATAAAAACGCACCGTGAATACAATGCGTTCAACCAATTAAGCAGCTTTAACAACAACGGCACGCTAACACATTACGACTACGACCCACTGGGTCGTCGCATTGCTAAGCAGACTGAGCATGGCAAGATTGATTATATTTGGGATAACGACCAGCTAATAGGTGAATACCAGCACGGCGAGTATACCTGGTACATCAACTTACCCAATCAATTTCACCCGGTCGCACTGATTAAACAAGGTGAGCTGTACTACTATCACCTAGACCAACTAAATACCCCACGTTTTGTTACAAACAACAATGCAGAAGTTGTATGGCAAAACCACGCCGATGTGTACGGCTATGAAGAACCAAAAGCCGATACTGACTTTAATAAAGAAAACAGCTTCACTCAGCCAATACGTTTTCAAGGACAATATTTTGATGATGAAAGCGGCCTACACTACAACCGCTACCGCTATTACAGCCCCAAACAACAACGCTTTATAAACCAAGACCCGATAGGCTTAGTAGGCGGCATAAACCACTACCAATATGCGCCGAATCCGGTTAATTGGGTAGATCCGTTTGGGTTGTTATGTAAAGAAGGACAGGCAAAAGTAAAAGCAGCACTTGATGCTAATTCAGCTATTTCACCTGAACTAAAAGTAAAAATCATTAAACTATCCCAACTCCCAGAAGATGCATCTCCTTATACAGCAGATGAAATGGTTAACCATATTAACCTTGGTACTGCTGAAAAGTTAGTTCAAGAGGAAAAAGTCGATTCAAATCCAGAACCAAAATCTCTCGAAGAGTGCTTGGAAAGGTTAGATATTGCTCGTAAGAATATTATTAAAGATGGCTACAAAGCAAAATATACTGACGCTGAGTTAGTGAAAAAATCAAAAGATGGTTCTGTTGGGAAGTCACGATTCCTAGTAAGTTTTCAACCAGTGAATAATAATGCTGATGCAAAATTAGCCTTCCAAAAACCAAATGGTTTAGTCGCAATGTGGGCAACTAGTTTTGATATGCTTGAGAATGCTGACAGCGACCCACAGATAATTGCAGATTTATTGGCAACCGGTTGTGACCCATCTAAGGAGTATGTGCTTCATATAGTTGATCGCGGTGAAGATTTGAATAGTTTTGGTGAAAATACCTTTGTGCCCACGTGGAGTGAATTAGAAAAACCAGCGAGGAAACATCTTGAACCAAAACACCATGATGCTTTAGGTAGTGTTCTAAATTCTGATTATCAAAAGCAGTATGCTGCTCATATGAGAGAATATTGGGAAAATGGTTTAAATGAGTTTAATCCGAAGGATCAAGATGAGTTTATAGAATCTCTAGATGATAAGGTGAAAGAAGATAAATTTGCAGCACGGCATGCCCTTAGGACAGAGTTTGGCGCGAATAGTGAATTTACTGGTGATGGGATGACGCAGTGCAGACATGCCGGAAACGACCATGGTGTGGTAGAAACATTAACATTGGAAAATGACCCCCCTACAATTGCAGAAATGAAAAATGTAACGACAATCCATTTAACACCTATTAAAGGATAAATACAGTGAAGGATATAATAAAGTCTCCTTTAGGGCTAATTGATCATAAAAATTTGCAGAGTGATGAAGTAGTACTTTTGGCTCTTAATTATGAGATGTTTCAAGATGAAAGAAACTTACTTATTAAAAAAGGGGATTATTTAATCGTGTCCTCTAACTTCTATTCTAAAATGAAAAAAATAAGAAGATATACGCAGTCTGAATACCCGTTAACTGCATTGCCTTGGATAATTGATAAAATAGAAAATGGCTTTTTTAAAAAGAAAAGTGAAGGGGGGTTTTCAAACTTTGAGCGAAGCATATCGGCTGAGTTTGATGGAGAGACGATTGGTATTAATGCAATGATTCATTGTTGTGCTGAAAACCTACCTGGGTTGAATATTTGGAACGGAAATAGGAAAAGCTATATTTCTAACATAGCACCTCAAAGGTGGGATATACCTAATTACATGTTAAAAGGTGGATTGTTAGAAGAGATGAAAAAAATAGCTGCTAAATATTCCTGAACTTTTTTACTAATTATTGATTGCATTTTGGTATTTTTGTATTGAGTAAGTTAATTGGAATCAAAAAGTGTGTGGAATATTATAGAGAAAGCTGAAAAGTATTTTAATTTATTTTTATTGTCTTTGTGTTTTGTAAATAATATGTAAAGTCGCATATTTAAAATTTATTTTAATTCGCTTATTTTTGAGAGGGGAGTTATTGGCTTGTTTTTTTGGCTTGCCGTGAGGTGATGAAAGGCATGTGGCTAAAATAGTGATAAAATTCACTATTTTAAGAGTGTTAACTTATGCAGGGGAATGATTTGTTTTTTAATGATGAACAAAAGTGTAAAGTTGAACTTTATGCGCTCATATATGTTGCCGTATTTCTTATACCTTTCCCTATTTCGTTATACGCTGCTGAGTTAGCCAAAAGTGCCGGTATATTACTTTGGCTAATCGCTTCTGTAGTGTATATGGTTGCTTATCTAAGGGTGGTGTCAGAATTACCTAAAAAGGATAGGGTTCTAGTTACTTGGAATCAATCTACTTATCTGCCACAAGTCATTTTCAAGGTTGCTCCAGTGTTAATATTTATGCTTGTTTGGTTAATTTTCAGCGCAGTTTGGTATTAGCATATGGAATGCAATTGGGTTAAAAATTAATAATCTATAAACTGAATTCTAGAATATTGAATCTAAAAGCAGGAAAATTAAATGAGTCGCTATGACAATGCTCCTGACCCCTTTAACAAGCCTATAAAAGTGTGTCGGCATTTAAAAAAGAAGGCTGATAGAAGGATGGAAATTGAGCCAGTACCTTACGTTATAGGAATTACTGATGACTATTATACTTGCTCATGGTTATGTAAGGACTGTATTGAGAAATATAATGTACCAAAACAAGGGGTTTTCTTATTTCATCTACCCTCAAGTGATGATGGTGATGAACACTTTGGGTTTCTACGAAACTTAAACTTAGATTTAAATGATATCGAAGGTTGCTTTGATATATTGGGCTTTAAAAATTCGGGCGATTTAGATAACAACCCATTTGAGGCTGTTGAAGGAGAGTTGACCGTTTATTTAGATTTAAATACTTTCTTTTTGTTATCTGGAATTACTCCTGTGACTAAAGATGTATATGTACGAGAAACTCTTAAAGTACCATTTGGTTCAGAATTAACCATAAAATGAAAGCTTGGGATACTTTAGTAAATTAATACCATACTATACCCATTAGAGCAGAAGGCTTGAATATACTTCAAATAAAATTTGTAGAATGATTTGGGTGAATTAATAGAAGTTAAATGAAAAGAAAGGATTCAATAATGTTCAATAGTGACTATCATCGTTACAAAGAAAGGGGGTTAAGAGCACGCCTTAGTTTTGAAATGGATCAAGAGCGGCTTTTTAAAAGTATCGATAAGATACCTGGCTTGGCAGGTGCCGGGGTTGTATACATAGATTCAAGTTTTACTGTCGTAGAGTTAAGACCTTATAGTGGCACGTCTTTAGCCCCCACCAAGATAGTACTTCGTGAACAACCTAGAAATATGAATCAGGCTGAGTTTGCAGGCCATCTTAAAAATAGTCAAAACAATGTACGAGAGTCTCGTTTAGTCGGTGAAATTGCTGGCACAGTCTTAAGCTGTAGCGCTGCAGTGTTAGGATGGATCGTTGTATTTGGAAGTGCTGCTGCAATTCCACTCTCTGGAGGGACAAGTTCAGCAGTTACTTATTTGGCTGTAGCAGCAAGTACGGCAAGCTCACTTCAATGTATTAATGGAGGGGTACGAACTTATAACGAAAGCGTAAATCCAGAGTTAAATGATTTGTACGACTCTAAAGAATGGTATCAAAATGTAACCATGGCGTTAGATGTGATTTCATTAGCAGGTGCAGCAGCTGCGGGGGCTGCAACATTAAAAGCTGTGAAATTATTAAAAGCAAATACAAACAAGAGTACAGTTGTATTACTAAAAGGACTTACTCGTAGTGAAAGGAAGCGTTTAACGCAGGATATAATTAGGATGAATCATCCTGGAGTGTCTAATAATATTTTGAAAAGAATGGTCAGAACAGGTCAATTTCCTAAAAGGTATAGTGGACTTCAGATTACACAAGCTTTAAAGCTGCAAATCAAAGATGCTGTAGGTGCATCTATTAGCTTTAGCGGAAGTGCATTATCAGGAGGTGTAAACTCTCTTGCTGTTGGAATTTATGAGGAGTTTAGTAAATAGTGTCAAAAAACTATAGAGTATCGATATTTCCACCTTGGGAATTATTGCGGTCATTTTTATTTGTTACCGTGCTTTTACTTTTGGGAACTGTTTTTTCTGGAATGACTTTCTTAACGCAATATTTTAGTGCCGAGCCTGAATGGATTATTGGTATTTTGTTTTCTGTTGGCACAGCGTTTTGTCTATTAAACTTTAAAGTGAGCCACGGCTCTTATACGTGTGCAAAGATTTTAAAGTATTACGCGTTATTTTTAGCACTTATTTGTATGCCTGCTTTTATATTAATTGATGGCGCTACCTATAAAATAGCTTCTGCTATCAATATCGTATTGATGTTACTCGCGTTTTATATAATTAAAAGTGAAAAATACCAAAACTTAGTTCAATATCAGTTTGATTTTTTTAAGGATATAAAAGAGGCTCGAGTAGCAATTGAGCAAGAAGTGTTACGCAATAGAAATCAGAATCGAAAGTAATACCATATAATTTTCAGGGATAAAGCATCTTAGCTTAAAACTGATAATACCGAGAAGGTAACAAATTCTTTCAGTCATAAGTTAAAGGGAGATTTAAGTGTATGTTTGGCTTAATAAAAAAATACGATGTTCATATGTGCTCTGAGGTTAAGGGAGTTATTACTTTAAAGGGAAAACCTGTAGAAGGAGCTGTTATTCTTCGAAACCTGAAGTTTGCCCACAGAGTTGAAAAAGAGGATCAAGTTTTAACTGCAGCTGATGGCTCATTCTTCATGCCTGAAGTAGTGATCGACTCTAAAATTCCTGGAGATATGTTTTCTCATGAAGTTACTTACCAATATATAACAGTCTTATACAATTCCAGTGAATACGAATTATGGAATTGTGAGTTAGTAGGAATTGAAGAGCGAAATGAATATAAAGAAAAGTTAAATAGCTTGATAGCTGACTTATCATCTCAAAATGTAGATTTCATATTTACAAACCATTCTAATAAGAACTTAAATTTTTATGGTTCGACAATTTGTAGATGGAAAAATGACTTTGAAATATACGAAAACGAGGATGACACGGATTATTTTAAAGATTTTAGATAGTAAAAGGAGATTACATGAATGTTTTATCGCCAAGTTTAGCGGCGCAATTGGCTAACTTTGCTTATAAAAGCTTAGAAGCAAATAATACTTCTAGAAAAATAAATGCCAACCCAATCATTACTAGCCACTTTGCATTTGATCCATCAGCTTCAACGTTTACAGGCATTAGCGGAACTGCTGCTGAGCATATTTTGGATCATTGTACAGGGTTTGGCTTTTTTGGAATTGGTAATAATAAAGGAAACCATAAGGGTGAAGTAGTGTTAACTTTCCGTGGTACTGCAGGTATTGCTGACACACTAACTGATTTACACTGCGGAATGACTGTGGGGCCAAACTATAAAGCCGTACATGCAGGTTTTAATCGTACTTTTGAATCTATTAAACCACAATTATCAAAGATACTCAGTAAATTAGGTAGCAGACCAGTTCATTGTGTCGGTCATAGTTTAGGTGGTGCTCTTGCAACATTGGCTGCTAATTGGATAAAGTCGCAATTTAAAATGCCGGTAAAGTTATATACATTTGGTGCTCCTAGAGTCGGCTGCAACCCATTTGCAATTCAAACTGAAACAAATTTAAATGGTATTTATCGTGCAGTACACAGGAGTGATCCTGTCCCTATGGTACCTGTTTGGCCATTTGTACATGCTGGGAGCGAGTATAGGCTTAGTACTTGTGTCTCTTTAACTGGGGCTGCTCACAAAATGGCAGGGAATGCACCAGGTTATATTAATACCGCATCTCGTTACCCAGACTATAAAAGTATGGAAAGAGGCTCATTATCTAATTTGACGATGACACGTTTAAAGTACGTTAATCGCCACCATGCATCATTTAATGCTCTCTGGGCAGATAAAATCACGAGCGCACTATTAACGCTCTTACGAGAGAGTGGCAAAATAACAAGCATATTAGCGCAAGGTGTCGTTGCTGGTACTTTAACTATATATGATGCTTTAGCGCGTAGCTTGGTTGAAATATCAAAAATGTCCTCGAAATATGCAGAAGATTGTAAAGGGGTGCTAGGCCATATACTTAACTTTGTTGGTAAGTCTAGCGTTACTTTGGTTGATATTACCTATTCCAAAGTGAAGAAAATACTTTATTGGATGCTAGAGAAACTCAATCAGTTAGTAATAGCAGCAGTAAAAGTATCTCCTTATATTGGAATTAGTTAAACAAGGTCATATTGTATGAAGCCCATATACGCTAATTTAAAACTGATGGGCTTTATTCACCTATTTCAAATCAAGAAGTTTAATCTCACAGCAAGGAGCTATAAACGCAGTTAAATGCGCTATAGAAACAGTATGGAACAACAACATCAACAAACACTCACTCAACTAGTCAACGATGTTTATAACAAACCGGACTTAATCGAAGAACATCAGGTTCTTATTCAACCCTTATTAAAAGACTTGCTAGCCAGTGCGCCAGCGGGCTTTGAGGGGATGGCTACGATGATTCATAGTCATTTAGTTAATGGCCTAAAATCCACCAATCCAAACATTCAAAAGTTTGAACTTGAGTCAGGACTTTTAAAGCTTAAGCCTTATTTTCAAAGAATTAATCAGTAATCTACAAAAGCCTGAGTTTAGGTAAACAAAGTACAAGGATGGTTTATGTCATTAATGAATGCGTGCATTTTAATGCTGCTGTTACAGCCATTGTTTATTTACTTTGCGTTATTTGCAAAAGAAGTTGATCTTAATGAAGACTCGCAAGATTCGACTGTCATGCTATTTAACTTTGGTCTTTTGGGTATCACGCCTAGTGTTGCTTATTTTTACATGGAGCAGTTTTGGTTCGCAGTTGGGATGTTAAGTGGCGTCACACTATTAGGTTTAACACTCGCTAAAACTTTAGAGTCAAAGGGCAAAAGGCCATTGGATATCATCCTAACTTTGCGTTTTGTGACGTCGTGGCTGCTTATTTTTGGCGTTATATATTGGTTAATTTCATTATTTACAGGCTCACCAGAAGTTCAGACAACAATTGCTGATACTGCTCAGTTAGTTGAGCCATTTTATCAGCTATTTTGGCCTTCATTTTACTATTTAGGTTTAATGGTTTTTACATTTTTACTTAAAGGACTTGAGTTTCGCTTTCAGTTAAAGCCAGCATTATCAGGTACTTTCTTGATACTTGCGGCTGCGTTAATAGGTATATCTCCACTCGTTGATGGCAGTTTTATTCTTGGCTTGTTTATAAATATAGCCATATTTTTTATTTTCTGCTCAATGTGTATAGCAATTGATAAACTAAATGATCCCTCTGGCGGCGCTATTGCTTTCTTCTATGCATATGTATTATCAATGGGAATAGGATTAGCTATTATCGTGAAAATTATATATGCAGTGTTTTTTAGTACTGAAGTCTGATTTTTTAACCTTGCAAGTAGGTTTATTTATCAGTTATTATTTGTACCTGTTTTGTTGTTTTTATTCTGCGTGAATTAATAATGTATAAATCAGCATAATAAGGTTTTTGTTGCCATAAATTGCATTGCAAGGAGGCTTGGTGTGTTTTCATCAAGGATTAGTCATTTAGCTATATTAATTGCTACGTTATTTGTTTTATTCACTACAACACAGGTATTTGCGAATATGTTTGGTTTCTTTAATAAAAGTGATTTTATTTTGTCTGCTCCTGTAAAAGGACAGTTATTTGATGATGGAAAACCTGTTGCAAATACCAAAGTGATGCGTTCACTTACTTACGGTGATGAATATATCGACGAAACAGTAACTGATGAACAGGGCTATTTTACGTTTTCAGAAAAAACAATTAAAACCAGTAAGCCAGCTAACATGTTCGATAATGACTCATTGGTACAGCACATTTATTTAGAGAATGGCACGCCAGAGGGAATAGTATTGTGGTATACACTTGTGTCACTTCATGAAAACAGTAAAACCCTCAAACGATTACTTGCTGATTTAAAATGCGATATCTCTAAAGAGCCACAAACATACGATATTCCTATCGAAGAAGATACAAGCCATACTTTTGCGATTTATACATCATGTAAACTTTAACCTAAAACGACTCATACAAAGGGAACTTATATGAATACCTTGACGCCTACTCAAGCGGTGCAACTCGCTGAGCTTGCTTATAAAGCAAAAAGTATTAAAACAACAAATTTACTTAATCACTCATTGCATGCATCTTTGCGAAATAATTTTAATTTTTCAATTAACCCAAGTGCTGTACAAGGTGTGTCGGGTGGGTTTTTCTCTCATTTATTTGGTTTAAGCACAGGCTTTGGTTTAGTTGCACACGGAAAAAATGAGTTTCAAGGTGATTCTGTTATCACCATTCGCGGCACAGCCTCTTTAAGAGATGGTTTAACAGATGCAAACTTCGGTTTAAGTGGTGGTTCAAACGGTAGTATGGTCCATGCGGGTTTTAATAAAACGTTTTACACAATGAAGCCGGGCTTGCAAGAGTTTGTAACAGCAAATATACGAGACAAAGTAACAGGATGCGTACATTTAGTTGGCCATAGCTTAGGTGGTGCACTTGCAACGTTAGCGGCAGATTGGATCAAAGCTGAATATTCGTTACCTGTAAAGCTGTATACATTTGGCTCTCCTCGTGTTGGTCTAGATAACTTCTCAAGAGCCGCAACAGGCAGAATCGATAAGATTTATCGTTGTACTCATGGTGCCGATCCAGTCACTAAAGTGCCGTTATGGCCATTTTCTCATGCTCCTTATCAGGGCCAAGAAATTCGTTTAGACAGCGGGCAAGGTTTAAAAGGTGCTGCCCACAAACTCAGTGGTACACCTGGCTACATCAATACCGCAAATAGTAATGATTGGGGCAACCTGACAATTCGTGCGAATCATTATCTAAATACACCTGTGCGTTTAAATTTTGAAGATCGTAATCAAGCATCATTCAATTCACATTGGGCAGATAAATTAGGTGCGGCGCTTGTTACCTTATTAAAAGACGCTGGTTATTACAGTGCTGTTGCAGCACAAGCAGCGATTGGAACAGGCCTGACATTTTACGACATGCTTGCTCGAACTTTAGATAAAATTGCGAAAGCATCAGCATCATTTGCTGCACAAACACTAGGCCTCATTGGTCATATGTTGGTCTTTGCTGGCAAAGTTGTTAGCAAAGCCGTAGAACTAACATACAGTGTTATTAAGTGGGCTTTTGACTCGACTCTTGGTGCTCTTTATCGCGCCGCAAAAGACGGCTTAAATGGCTTAGATTAATAACAAAGTGGGCATGCTGAATAGCATGCCCACTTCTTATCATTTTTAGTTTTCTTTTAATGAGCTTATTTGTATTCCATTCTTATTCAGCTCATTTTGTAGCTTTAATGCACTGCTTTTTAAGTTTGGTAGCGTCTTGTTATTTATGATATCGACCTCTTCATTTAACAGCTCTGAAGCATGTTTAGCCGACATTTTTCTACTGATTGCTGCATCAATTATAAATTGACTTTTGCTGTAAAAACGACGAATTTCAGTTAAGAACTCACTGGGCGTTTCTAAAGTCGTGGGGGAATATTGCATGGTTTGCCAAATATACTTTTCGATTGTTGGCTTGTTATATTCAAGTTCAGATTTAGGCGGGCTTTTTGCTAGTAAGTTAGCAAATTTTTTGAGATGTTCAGCATTATCTTTAACTTCATCATATAGAGAGGTTCTAAGATAATAATTATCTTCCATTTTACTGAATGAGTCGAATTTTAAAGCTTGCTCTAAACCACTTTGGGCTGCAAGATAAACCCCAAAAATAGTTGAAAAAACGAGGAATAATTGGTTTAGCCAAAAGCCAGTACTTTTTAGCTCTTTATTATCAACGGTTTTAAATGCGGTGGTTATCTTTGGGGTATTTTTATTTCCTATATCCATTATTAAATTCCTTTTATTATTTTTACTTAGTATTTCACAGCTGTTTAATTTATAAACTTTAATCTCTTTCTAAAAGCACAGCGCCGCTATGTTCCTCACCTAAATAGTCGTCTTTGTTGTAGATAGGGCATTTTGCCATTGATAAACAGCCGCAGCCAATACAACCGTTAACGCGCTCGCGTAAACGCTGCATGTATTGAATTCGTTCATCTAGTTGAGTTTGCCATACCTTTGAAAGAGCTGCCCAATCTTGTTTAGTGGGTGTACGCTGATCAGGTAGGGTGCTTAACGTTTGTTTAATGTTTTCAAGGGTTATGCCCATAGTTTGTGCAGCTTTAATTACAGCAATTCGGCGCAATACATCGGGTTTATAGCGGCGCTGATTACCATTATTTCGCCAGCTGCGAATAAGCCCCTTCGACTCATAAAAATGCAAGGTTGAAACTTTTACGCCACTGCGTTTTGCGACAAAGCCAACAGATAGGTTTGCATCAATAAGTTTTTTATCTGCCATAATTTGCTCCAAGGTATTGACCTAAAGTTAGCTTGAGGTTTTACGCTGCGCACATCATAAAAAAAGGAGTGATAGTAATGCAACAAAAACCAACAACAAATACGGTAATTATTTATTCAAGTGCGCGAAAACAGGGTAATACGAGTTTGCAAGTTAATGATTATAAAACGCAATATGGTGGCGATGTGGTATGCCTAGATGACTATGTTATTTCGCCTTATTGCTATGACAAGCAATATAAAAATGATGATTTTTATGCGGTATTCGAAGCGCTGTTAAATTATCAACACTGGGTGCTTGCATCACCAGTATATTGGTATAACACCACACCGCAGTTTAAAGCATTTTTAGACCGGATCACTGATTATATGGATGATGAAACGCTAAGGCCAAAACTGAGAACACTGCGTGAAAAGCAGTTTTCATTGCTGTCAAATGCAGGTTCTGCACACGCACCTAACGCGTTTATCGAGATGTTTAAAAACACCTTCAATTACTTAGGAATGACCTTTAAAGCGCATCAACATATTGATGCTAGTTAAACGCGTCTAAACAAGGTAGGCTAAAGTAAAAAACAACAGGAACTTTCATGCAATCAACACTGTTAGGTTTATCTTTAGCCTTATTATCTTCGTTTAGTTATGCAGAGCAAGCTGAGCCTGCTATCAAAGGTTTTGGTTTTTATTATGATGTGCCAAACCATGCACCAATCTCTGATCAAACGGTTTTCAAAGTGGCATTTGATGTAGCTGATGCGGCAGAAAAAGGGGCGCAGAATAATAAAATGAACTCATTAGCAAGGTTCATTAATATGCATATAGCCCATGGTGTGAAGCCTGAGAACATTCAACTTGCTTTAGTTGTGCATGGTGGCGCAAGTGTTGATGTACTGGAAAACAGTTTTTATAAACAGCGCTTTGATAGTGACAATAAAAATCAGCAATTGATCTCACAATTGTTGGCACATAATACCGTTGTGTATGTGTGTGGGCAGTCTGCAACGCACATGAAGGTTAAACAACAGCAGCTTATACCGGGTGTGCAAATGGCGCTGTCGGCAATGACCGCGCATGCACAGTTGCAGCAACAAGGTTATACACTTAATCCATTCTAATGAATATCTTATGTTTTGGTGACTCAAACACTTATGGTATTTCCCCCGTCGATGGTAAGCGCTTTGCTGCCGATGAGCGCTGGCCTAGTTTACTTGGTATTAAATTAGGTGCCGGCTACCAAGTTATAGAAGCTGGTCAGCCTAATCGTACACTGGTGAACGACCCGCCTTTTAGTGGCGATAAACTGGGCATTAAATACTTAGAACCTTACCTAGCGGCTTACCATTTAGATGTGATTATTATTCAGCTTGGCACTAATGATTTAAAGCGCCGTTTTGCGCTGTCGGTTGCTGATATTGCCAAGGCACTAGAAGCTATCATCTCGGACATAAAGAAATATTATCTACATCGAGACTTACCCAAAATTATAATACTAAGCGCTGCTAGGGTTTATGAAGTTGGCGCATATCAATCTATTTATGCGGGAGCGGCTGCAAAGTCTAATGAGCTAGTTAAGGCTTTTTCTGAACTGTGTGTGAAACAGCAAACTCTGTTCCTGGATATCACAGCAATAGCTCCGCCTTGCCAGCAAGAAGGTATACATTTAACCCTTGAATCGCATCGAGCTATTGCAGAGCATTTGCTAGAGTTACTAATAAATGAAAAAAGCCACAGGTTTTAACAACTCAGTGGCTTGGGTATTGATTTTACAATCAAGGGATTAGGGAGTTATTTTTAAAACTCGTAGCTAATACTTAAGCGTGTAGTACGCGGCATAATGTAACGACCATTCGGTGCATCAGCATTACGAGGGTCACCTTCTGTTATGCCTTGTTCGTCAGTTAAGTTATCAACCGCTAATTGCACTTTAATACCTTCCATAGGTTCAACAATTAAACCTATGTCTACTTTTTCGTAACCTTCTAAAACAACAGTGTTTTCGTTGTCACCCCAACGATCATCAACCGCTGAGATTGTGCCGTATAAGGTTGCATACATGTCGCTTACTTCAAAGTCATAGCTTGGTGTTACACGTACTTGCCATTTTGGCTGACGTTGGCTTTCGTTACCTTCATTGCCTGGGCTTTCTGTGATTTCAGTTTCTTGAAGTGTTGAGTTTAAGTTAACTGAGAAACCAGATTCATGGTTGTAGTTATAATCAAGCTCAATACCGTATGCTTCGTTGGTTAAGATTTCAGCCGGTACACCCGGGCGACGCACAAAGGTGTCACCTTTTACTTCGTTAGTGAAGAATGTTGCGTAAAAGTCGGTGCTGTCTGTTAATAATTTATAACCAAACTCGGCTTGTGTTACCTCTTTAATTAGCTTTTCGCCACCTTCATATGCACTAAAGTTATCGCGGAAGTCGTCGAAGTAAGGCATTTTATAACCGCGGTTTACGCGAGCAAATACGCCCATGTCATCGGTAATTGAATAGTTAATACCTGTTGTCCACGATGTTTTGCTTTCGTCATATTGAACAGACTTAGTGATCACACCGTCAAGACCTTCATCAACTGAGTATTCCACTTCGTGGTTTTCAAAACGAATACCTGCATCAAGCGTAAAGTCATCGTTGAATTTATATTGAGCTGTTGTGTAAAACGCATTGGTGCGTGCATCACCTGTTGAATTGATATCGTAGTTAAAGCCACAACCATCATAGCTTTCATTACACTCAATACCAGTCAGTAGTTCGCCGCCAGCTTCAAGTACGTGATATGCTGTGTTACCTAAGCTCCACCAGTCATTTGCTGATGTGCTTGCTGTATAGTAACCAAATGCCAGTGATAAGTTATCAAGCTTTTTAGCAAATGCTAAATCATTGGTGAATGCGCTGATCTCTTTTAATACTACCCAACGGCCAAGTTGTTGCACCGCCGTGTCTGCGCCGTATTCTGTGCCAGTTACTGCACCTGTTGCTGTTACACCGTTTTCAGCTACTGCACCAACAGTTGTCGCTGAGCCTGCCGGTACTAAGCCGTATGTGTTAGCATCACCCTTGGTGAAGTTAAAGCGATCTGTAAAGCTCCAGCCGTTATCAAATTCAAGTTTGATACTACCGCCAGAAACATGACCTTTCCAACCACGGCCTTCACCTAAGTCGATTTGTCGTTCGTCATTATTTGGGCCTGTGTAAATAGTTGCTTGGCGATTTAAAGTACCTAGTTGCGTGTACTCAGCATCAATACCGTCAACATTCAGTGGTGTTGGTAAGTACCAAGCACCGTGGTCATCTGTTTGACGGGTGTATAAATTAATGGTGCCGTTTTCTAACTCTTTTGTGATATTAATTGTGAACTGGCTGCCTTTTTCTGATGTGAAACCAGCATCACGAATACCTGGTGAGCTTTTAACATAACCACCCACCATAAAGTATAGATCATCAGAAACCTCACCACTTACCACAGCATCAAGTCGCTGCAAGTCATAATCTGAGGTCGTGTATTTGAAAACACCTTCAGTGTATTCACCACCACGCTTTAAACGGAAATTCGTTGTTAAACCAGGCTGGCCGTTTGATACAACAGGGTTTGGACCACCACGCAGTGCTTCCATTGTTTCAATGGTTTCATCTAAACGGAATAACGACGAGTTTTCTAAAAATGATAAAGTAGGTGCAGGGTAAATTGGTGAGCCTTCAAGACTCAATGTTAAAAATGGCGCATCGCCACCACCGGGAAAACCACGCACAAACACGTTTGCGCCAGATTCACCACCTGAACTTTCTACCCACACACCTGGTACGGCTTTAAACAAGTCAGCTGTACTTTTTGGCGATAGTTTAACAATTTGATCGGCATCAATGTTTGTCACGGCGTAACCAGCGTCGATTTTACGAACACCGATACCGGCAGGTGTGCCCGATACGACAATTCGTTCTACTTTTTCATTTGCTGATTTTTGTGGCTGTTCTTCGGCCATTGCAGTTTGGCCACTGATTGCTAGCAGGATTGCAGAGGCTAATGCACTGCGAGTATATGTTGTTGTCATCATTGTGTGTTCCCATTTCCTTTTGTGTGTAAAGCAAGTTATTGAAACGATTTTTGCAATTGTTAATACCTTGCTTTTTTAAACCATAAAGATCAATGCAAACGTTTGCAAATGGTTTTTATAACTTTTTGTTGTAAATTTGAACACAGGATTAGAGTATGAAATGCGTGCTACTGAAAAAATATTATCTGCTGAAACGCAGCGGTTTAGTTAAAATGATGTTATATTGCTGGCACATATTCTAAGGACAGCACCCAGTGTTTTAGCATTATGAATGAAAAAAAATTGAAGCTCGCTGATCTGGCTAAATTAGCAGGGGTTTCGACATCAACTGTGTCTCGCGCCCTGAATGATAACCCATTGATTAAAAAGGAAACAAGGGTAAAGCTTCAACGCTTAGCCAAACAGCATAATTTTAGTTTAAACACTGCTGCAAGTCGTTTACGAACACAAAAAACCAATGTTGTTGCCGTGATAATTAACCTAGATGGGGACACCGAGCAGTCTATAAATGACCCTTTTCTACTTAAAGTTGTTGGCGAAATTAATCTTGCATTGAATAAATTTGGCTTAGAATTGCTGCTTTCAAACTCATTTATGGCGAGCGACGATTGGGCCAACTACTTCATAAATAGTCGTCGTGCTGACGGTCTTATAGTAGTTGGGCAGGGTAAGAATCAAGCAAATATCGAAGCTGCAGCAGATGCTGGTGTGCCCCTAGTGGTTTGGGGAGATCCTAAATCGCCCAGCAATTACCCTATTGTAGGGAGCGATAATTATTTAGGTGGTAGGCTTGCTACTGAGCATTTATTGAATAAAGGAGCCAAGAATATTTTGTTCTTAGGTGATCCTGGGCATGCCGAAATAGGTGAGCGCCACCGAGGTTATTTAGATGCGATAGCGAGTGCGAAAGCCACACCTCATGTGGTTTCTATTGATATTACAAGCGGCGCTTCTTACAAAAGTATAAATAAACTCTTGGTTGAAAAAGGCCTATATTTTGACGGTATTATGGCATGTAGCGATATGGTGGCACTTGGCGCTATGAAAGCGTTAAAAGAGCGTTATATTAGTATTCCAAATGATGTCGCTTTAGTCGGTTTTGACGATATCGCAATGGCAGATATCAGCCATCCTTCCTTATCAAGCATTAAACAGAATACGCAGCGTGCCTCAGTTATTCTTGTGGAAAAATTAATAGCGCAGTTTTCGGGGCAAACAACCACCTCCCAAGTTGTTGATATTGAATTAATTTGTAGACAATCCAGTCAGCGTTGATTTGAGCTGTTGTTAAATATTTGTTTAAATGCGTTTGCAAACGTTTGCATTTACTTGATTGCTAAACTAGACTAAATAAAAATAATCTTAGGTTTGAGTGAATGAATCCGATCAGAATAACAGTCGCATTGGCGTGCAGCTATTTTGTATTTGCTATTATGCTAAACAGTGTCGGTACTGTTATTTTGCAAGCAATAAATAGTTTAGGTGTGACTAAAACAGACGCATCTGTTTTAGAGGGTTTTAAAGACTTAAGCATAGCAATTGTTTCATTCTTAGTTGCGTCGTTTATTCCTAGGGTTGGTTATAAAATCGCGATGTTGGCTGCCTTAGTTTTTGTCGCTGTTATGTGTTTAGTTGTACCAACAATTGCACAGTTCTGGGTACTAAAGGCACTGTTTGCAGCAATTGGTTGTAGCTTTGCAGTGATGAAAATTTCTGTTTATTCAGTGATTGGCCAGGTAACAGACAGTGCTAATAAGCACTCAGCGTTGCTAAACACCATTGAAGGGGTGTTTATGCTAGGTGTGTTAGCAGGCTATTGGATCTTTGCTTTATTTATCGATCCAAATGATGTGCAGAGCACTCACTGGTTAAATGTATATTATTTGCTTGCCTTGATTGTTGCCGTAGCCTTTTTAGCTGTTTTTACAGCACCAATTAAATCACCTGAATTAAAGGGCTCGCATTACTCACAAATTCACGCGTTTATTGACATGCTAAGGCTTGCGTATAAACCGTTGGTGTTAATTTTTATTATCAGTGCCTTTCTTTATGTATTAATCGAACAGGGAGTAGGTACTTGGTTACCTACTTTTAATAATCAAGTTTTAATGCTCCCCGTTGATGTAAGTATTCAGCTAGCAAGTATATTTGCTGCGGCGCTTGCGCTAGGTCGCTTGGTTGCTGGTCAATTACTGCGCTATCTAAATTGGTTTAGTATATTAATCAGTTGCTTAATATCTATGGCTGTGCTGGTTTTACTTGTATTACCTATGACGCACAACGTTGATGGTAGCCAAGTAAAAACAATATTTGATGTACCACTTGCTGCATTCATGTTACCCCTGATTGGCTTTTTTATGGCACCGATTTATCCGGTACTTAACTCAGTTATGTTGAGTTCATTGGCTAAGTATCAGCACGCAGCAATGACAGGACTGATAGTTGTTTTTTCTGCTCTTGGAGGGACTACTGGCTCAATTATTACAGGGTTGGTATTTGATAAATTTAGTGGCCAACATGCCTTTTATTTAACTTTGGTACCTATTGCATTGTTATTGGTGAGTGTTTCAGTGTTCAAGAAACACACGTTAAAACCTCTTTCTCATACAACTTCTTCAGCTGAACAATAAAGGGTATTTATGAGCTTTCTTGATAGTCAATTATTTAAAGATGTGCAGTTAGAAGAGGTGTTTGCCGATTCTAAGATGTTTGCTGATGCCATTCCTAATTTGTCTTGGCAAAGTGCTTGTGAATTATATTTGCTCGTTGGACCTTTGAGAGGCGAGGAGCTTCGTGAGTTCGTAATGACTCATTTTATGTTTGCCGACCAAACAATCCCAACAGCTAAGATAGATACTTCTTCTGTACAACAATATATTGCTGATTTATGGCCTCACTTACACCGCAGTGCAGATACAGACTTATCAAGCTCATTGTTACCGCTGTTTTATGACTATATTGTGCCTGGTGGACGATTTCAGGAAATATATTATTGGGACAGTTATTTTACCGCATTAGGCCTTGAGGATATTGGTGATCTTGCAACAATAGAAGCAATGGTAAATAACTTTATTGACCTGCAAAATCGCAATGGTTGCATACCAAATGGTAATCGAATCTATTACAGTAGTCGTTCACAACCACCTGTATTAGCACTCATGCTTACTATGCTTTGGAAAGCTAAGTATCAGCATCAGGATGATTTAACTTGGCTTGCAAGTGCTATTGAAGCTTTAGAGTCTGAGTATCAATTTTGGATGCAAGATTGTAGCGAATTATCAACGCAAACACCTTTAATAAAGCGAGTTGTAAGAATGCCTGATGGCGCAATTTTAAACCGTTATTGGGATAGTTCTACAACTCCTCGACCTGAATCATTAAAAGAAGATTTACACGATGCTGAAGGTCTCGATGAGGTACAAAAGTTAAGTTATTTTCAACATATACGAGCGGCATGCGAGTCAGGATGGGACTTCAGTAGTCGCTGGCTTGTAGATCATCATGATTTAAAAACGATTGAAACCACCAATATCGTCCCAGTTGACCTAAACTGTTTGCTTTATAACCTTGAAAGAACACTTGGAGACTTTTATCGACTGCTGGGTAAGGATCAAAAATGTCATTCCATAGAAGAATTAGCCGCTCTTCGTTTGCAAGCAATTGACCAATATTGTTGGCATAGTGAGGCTGGGGTATATCGAGATTTTAATATTCGTTTAAATCAGCAAAGTGAGGTTGATTCATTGGCAACAGCGGTGCCGTTGTTTGTTGGCGCAGCGTCTGCTAGGCAAGCCGAACAGGTAAAGCAAAAGCTGATGTCAGAGTTTTTAAAACCGGGTGGATTAGTAACAACTTTATGTAGCACTTCACAACAATGGGATAGCCCTAATGGCTGGGCTCCTCTACAGTGGTTTGCTGTAAAAGGGCTCTCTGATTATGGTTATGTTAGTGAAGCGCAGGCAATTATGAAAAATTGGTTGAGCATGATTGAAATGCGTTTTACTGAAGATAAGTGCTTATTAGAAAAATATAACGTTTGTGAGTTAGTTAGTCGAGCCGGTGGTGGTGAATATGCTGTGCAACAAGGGTTTGGCTGGACAAACGGGGTGACATCTCGCTTTTATAAATTACTAAATAGCACGCTTTAAAGGTATTGGTTTATCACTTCAAGCAATTCTCGCAGCTGTAAGTATATTGCGAGTTCAAGCTGTATCCCTTAAGTTGTTACAGTCATAGTACAGCTTAAGGGATAACCCTACTGGCAAGTAATTGTTTGTTCTTAACAGTTAATTGTCTTTTCTTAAAAGCATAGCTTCATTATGCGAAACTCCTTCTCTATTATTTGTATTACAAAATGAAAATTACAGCCAAGCTGTGTATAATCTGCGCCCTTTAATTTGTTTATTAAATTGTCGTTTTGATGTGGGGTTGTTGGTGAAAGCATTGCTTAAACAGCATGGTGTAATTTTTATTCTTCTAAGCATGCTAACGGGATTAATGGGGGCATTCGTTAACCCTTTGATGAGTTTATTCATCATAGAAGGGCTACAGACACCACCCGTTTATTTGGGTGTTTATATGGTAGCAGTAACTATTACGGGGTTAATTATTAGTCAGTGGCTGGGTGGTATGGCTGATAAAGGAACTAGTGCACGTAAGTTATTTATGGTAGCTGTATCAGGTATGGTGTGTGCGTTAGTGACCTTTGCTAATGCCACTGCATTTTGGCAAGTGTTACTTGCGGGCGTGTTATTTCTAGCTATGGGAAATGCAGCAATTCCGCAAATGATGACCGTGGCAAGGCAATGGGCAGGGCGTCAACAGAACATCGACATCACCAGTTTTAATTCGCGTTTACGTGCCGCTATTTCTTTTGCTTGGGTAGGCGGCCCGCCGCTTGGCTATTTGTTAGCCTCGGGAGGCGAGTTTAGCCGCTCGTTTTACTTTGCTGCAGCGTGTGCATTGGTTGCGCTTATCTTTGCATTCAAGTTCATTCCTGACTATAGCGCTAAAAAGTCACAACATAGCTCAGAGCCAGCAGCCGCTGCGAGTTTATCATTTTGGTTGCTGGGCTTAGCTATTATGCTTGGCTCAACGGGCAATATTATGTATTCATCGGCACTGCCGCTCTATAGCATTACTGAACTAGGATTTGCTGAGCATACGCCTGGGCTATTTATGGGTGTTGTGGCACTGTTAGAAATTCCTATCATGCTGTATGGGGCAAAGCTTGCTAAAAGATACAGTAAGGTTTCGATGCTTGTAGTCGCATTTTGTTGCGCCATTGTATTTTATTTAGGGGTGTTTTTTGCCACGCAGGTATGGCATTTAATCGCGCTGCAAGTTTTAAATGGCCTGTTTTACGGTATTTTTGCGGGCATTGGTTTAACCGTATTACAAGATCAGCTGCCAGAGCGTATAGGGTTTACCTCGGCGTTTTACACGAACGCGATTAAATTAGGGGTTATGTGTGGGGCAGGGGCAACAGGAGTTATTGCACAGTTTCACAGCTTTAGATTTGCAAGCCTAGGTTCAATGCTTGCTGCAAGCTTAGCTTTAGGCTGCTTAATACTGTTTAGTTATGTGAAAAGAAAAGAGCAACAACCTAGTCTTATACAAAGCCCTTTTGTTGCTGTTACTAAGAACACATAAAACGCAAAAAGCCCAGTAAATACTGGGCTAAAGAGGGAGGAGAGGTATTAATAAAAAGAATATTTTAAAGTAAGCGACGTTGTACGGCCGTTAATAGTACGGGCGCGAATAATGTCGTTATCTGGTACAGAGCCTTCTTCTGCTTCTGTGATACCTACGGTGTCGAACAGGTTGTTCACGTTAAGCGATAGGCTTAAGTTTTCAGATAGGTTGTAACTTACAAAGCCATTCACTTGTGTATAGCCATCAAATTTAAGGTCGTTACTGTCTTGTGCGTAAGCATCCGTTGTACCAATAAAGCTCAGGCCTGCAGCACCTTTGTCAAAGTTGTAAGTTGCCATTAATGAGTAGATTAGGTCAGCTTGACGACGTGGTGTATTACCAACTAACTCTGGCGATAACGCATCTTTAGCAATCTCTGCATCTGTCCAAGTAAAGTTACCACGGAAGTCCCAATCACCAACGTAGTAGGTTGATTCAACCTCAATACCTTTTGCTTCATATTCACGGTCAAAGAATTTTTGTGATGTTGCTTCAAAGTTTTGCTCTTCAGTTTCTGCGTAGAATGCTGTTGCAAATACTGATAGTGAATCAAAACGTTTTTTCACACCGAATTCATATTGATTTACTTCATCAATTGCATCGGCTTCGGCAACTGAACCATCAGCTTCTACTTTACCGAATAGTAAGCGGTCTGCATTTGCGCGGCCACCTTTACTTAAGCGGGCAAATGTCGCGAAACTTGGGTCAATTTGGTAGTTCGCACCAATTGAGTATGAGCTGTAGTGCCAGTCGTAGTTAACAATGCTTGGATTTGCGTTATCAATACCAACAACATTTTGCTCTGGAATTGAGATGGTACCGTCGCCGTTCATATCAATCGTAGATGTAACTGCACCTGCGTAGTTGCCACGTGCTTCGCCTGAATCATAGCGAGCACTTGCATCAATGCTTAAATCACCAAACTTAGTTGCTAAGTTAATGTAAGGTGCACGTGTTTCGTATTCTGTGTCGTAGTTACGTTGACAGCAGTTACCCCAATATGGAGTACCATAAGCGTACAAGCCATTATCAGAGTAGCTATCGCCATTAGCAGCGGTAACATCAAGTAATGCTGCGTTGTCGCCTTTTAGCTCCATAACGTAAGAGTTCCAAAGCCAAGACATATCAATTGATTGGCTTGATGCAAAGTAACCAAAAGTAACACTAGTGTCATCAGAGAACGACTTAGTTAACTTAAGATCATTAACAATTGAACCCATGTCATTTAGCGTTACATCGAATGTGTGAATACGCATTGCTAAATCGTCATCGCCGTAAGCTTCGCCTGCTGAGCCACCATTTGCATAAACAAGTGATGCACCATCACCAGCAATGCTAGAGGCAATAGAGCTTGCAGATGCAACTTCAGCTGGAATAAGAGAAATAAAGTTACCGCTCACTGATGATGTTCTGAAGCGGTTTTCGATACGCCAGTCGTTTTCTAAATCAAATGCCGCTTCAAAACCGACTGAGGTAACAACCGGATTCATACCGTCGGTCATATCGCCAGTACTAATTTGGTTATCGCCATTTAAACGCAGAGTTTGTGTGAAAAGTGCTGAATGCGGCGTATCTGATTGCGAATCAAAGCCTGGGATTGAATCGCCATCTGAGTACATTGGCATAGGTAGGTAACCTACGCTTTTATCATCAAGGTGTTTAAAGTAAACACGAACATAACCGGCATCAAATTCTTTAGTCAGGTTTGCCTTAATCTGGCCACCTTTATTTGATGTATAACCGGTTTCACGTGGGCCTTCACCTTGGCGAACAAAGCCACCAATGTGGTAGCGCACACTGTCGTTTAGATACGTACCATACTCAAAGTCAGTACGAATAGAGTCATAATCAAGGCCAACCGTGGTTGATACGCTACCTGACTCGTTCTCACCAGTTTTTGAAATAAAGTTGATGATACCGCCTGGTGCGTCACTTGCTGCTGTCGAAGCTGAGCCACCACGGATTGATTCAACACTTTGTACTGTTGAATCTAAACGCATGAAGATATCTGCATTACCGAAGGCAATATCGCCAAACTGCATAACAGGTAAGCCATCTTCTTGTAGTTGCAAGAACTTAGCACCACCCGATGCAACAGGTAAACCACGTACTGCGATATTCGCGTTACCTTCACCACCTGTTGATTCTGAACGAACACCCGGGATTGTTCTGAATGCTTCTGCTGTAGAGCGTGGTGTTGATACTTCAATTTCTGCTAATGTAACACTGCTAACCGATGAACTTGATGCCATAATCGTTGTACGGCGCGGTACACCTGTTACAACGATTGTTTCAAGGCCGCTTTTTTTAGCCTCTGCTGGTTGTGCTTGCTCTTCTGCGTGTAAGTTTTGGCTTACTGCTAGCGCAAGCGCGCTTAATGTGTAAAGGGCATGTTTGTGTGTTGTCATAATGTGCCTCGTGTCAATCCCAGATGGTTTGTTGTCTAAATTGTTATCTTAATCGATTAAGTAAAGATAACAATAATTTTACACAGTGCAAGTCTTTTTAGCGAAAAACTTGCACGATTTATGTTCGATAATTGATTTTTAACGATTTTTATTTAGTGGCTTAATGCACTGTGCTGCGCTAAAGCTTGCTCAGCAGGGTTGCGTAAGTAGTTATATAGCATGGCTAAAAACAGTAAACATGCGAAACCTGTTGCGAGATAAAACCCATAACGAATGTGGCCAAAGAAATCACTGATCATACCCATAAGTAGTGGGGCTGCAGCTGCAGATAATGCAGTGAAAAACAGGATGACCCCAGCTACCGCACCGTGCTGCTGAACGGCAAAGCAAGAAATACCTTTCGAGTTTAAAGTTGGGTAAATCATTGACATAAACAGACCTGATAAGGGTAATAAGAATATTGCCCAATCAACACCACCAAATATTAAGCCTAAATAACATAGTGCGATCCCTAAGCTTAAATACAGCATCGCCGCTTGCCAGGTTAAGTGATTTAACAGCCATACCGCTAAGAAACGTCCCGCAGCGCGTAAAATAAAAAATAAGGTCAATGCGTAGGTTGCCAGTAATTGCCATGGGCCAGTGTAATCGCCAAGTAGAGTAGGCATCCACACATAAATAGCCACTTCGGTTGCTACATAAAGGGCAATCGCTAAAGAAAAGCCAAGTGCGTAAGGGTTTTTCATCATGCTCATAGTAGTGGCAAGGGAGGCGGGTTTTGCGTGTTCTTCTTGCTTTTTAGGTTTAGGGTAATCTGCACGCCAAGCTATAATGGTTAAAATTAAGCATAAAACCCCTGCAATAACATATAGGTAAGTCCAGCTAACTTTTTGCGTAATTAAAAAGCTCACTAAAGCAGGGCCTACGATAGCACCGATACCAAAAAAGCCTTCGACTAAATTCATCGTTTTTGTGTGCTCTAAATTGTTTTTAGAGATATCACCTAACAATGCTAAAGCACCTGTTTTGAATAAACCAATAGCAAGGCCAATACAGCTAAGTAGCACTACAAATATGCTAAAGCTGCTGCTTATCGCGAATAAAAAACAACTAATCGTAAATAAACCCAGGCCCAACATTATCGTTTGTTTACGGCCAAAACTGTCGGCAAGAAATCCTAAAAATAGGCCACTAAAAGCAATCAGTGCCATTGGGGCATAATGGAATGCACTAGCTTGTGTCATGCTGAGGTCAAATTCTTTTATTAACTCAGGAATGATCATACCAACCGCATCAGAGGTCATGGCAAACATAAAAAACATCATGTATGTCAACCATCTAATCATTTGCAAAGGATCGTGTGTTCTATTCATTGTTGTATCCTCATGTGAAGGCTTACACCTTTACTATGTATCTTAGTGTATAAAAGTTGTAAAAACTGCTTGAATAATTTGCTGTCGTGGTTAAAGATATATCTTAATCGATTAAGTTTCAACTTGGTATTAACAATTATGATCAACAATAAAGTGCAATTAATCACCTACGCAGACCGTATTACCGGTCAAGGTATTGATGAATTAAGTAATTTATTAAATGGCCCACTTAACAATGTGTTTGCAGGTGTACATTTGTTGCCATTTTATAATCCGATTGATGGCAGTGATGCTGGCTTTGATCCTATTGATCATAGTGAAGTAGACTCGCGTCTTGGTAGCTGGGAAGACATCAAAGTGCTTGGTGCAAACTATGATTTGATGGCTGACTTGATTGTTAACCATGTTTCAGCACAGTCGTTTCAATTTAAAGACGTGCTAGCAAAAGGCAAACAATCTGAATTTTGGGATTTATTTCTAACCAAAGACGATGTATTCCCAAATGGCATGTCGGAGGCTGAGCAAAAAGCGATTTATCGTCCGCGTCCAGGTAGTTGCTTTACACCAATTAAATGTGGAGATGGCCAAACCTATGATTTTTGGACCACATTTACCGATAACCAAATTGATATTAATGTGAAATCAACAGCAGGCATTGAGTACTTAAACACTGTACTTGGCAAATTTGCTGATAATAATGTCAACATCATTCGTTTAGACGCCGCTGGTTATGCTATCAAAGAAGCTGGCACTAACTGTTTTATGCTGGACGAAACGTTTGAGTATTTAAATAAGCTTTCAGCACAGGCAAATGATGCTGGTATGGAGACTATTGCCGAAATTCATAGCCATTATCAAACTCAGGTAGCAGTCGCAAAACGTGTAAATATGGTATATGACTTTGCACTTCCACCGCTTATTTTGCACAGTTTATTTAGCAATGATGCGCAAGCATTGGTGAATTGGCTAACAATTTCACCGCGTAACTGTTTAACAGTGCTTGATACTCATGATGGCATTGGCATTATTGACGCAGGTCCAATGGGTGATAAACCAGGCTTACTAAACGCCGAGCAAATTGATAACTTGGTTGAAACCATTCATGAAAAAAGTGATGGGCAAAGTCGCCTTGCAACAGGGGCTGCAGCCAGTAACGTTGATTTATATCAAGTAAATTGTACGTATTTTAATGCCTTGGGTGCAGATGACTTTGATTATCTATTAGCGCGTGCGATTCAATTCTTCGCGCCAGGTATTCCACAAGTTTATTATGGCGGTCTGTTTGCTTGTGAAAACGATATGGAATTACTGGCACGTACAAATGTTGGCCGTGATATCAATCGTCCTTATCTAAATGCACAAGATATTGAAGCTGCTCTAGCAAAACCTGTGGTTAAAGGATTGATTAAACTTATTCAATTACGAAATGAGCACCCAGCTTTTAACGGTGAATTCACAGTGAACGGTGAAGGCAGTGTGTGTCGTTTAAGCTGGCATGATGATACCAGCTCAATTGAGTTAAAAGTCGACTTTACTAGCCGTGAAGTGTTCATTGTCGATCACCGCGACAGCGAACAAAGCATAGTTGATTTGGCTGACTTTTTAGCTTAACTACTTTGCCCCAATTGCAGTTGATAGTCGATTTCGGCTGTTTGCTGCTCTTTCGATAAAAATAAGGTCGCTGCTAAGCGGCCTTTTTCTTCGCTGTTTTGGTGAACAGTCGTAAGCTTTGGCACAAATCGTTGTCCTTCATCGATGCCATCAAAACCAACAATTCTGACATCTTCTGGAATAGATAAGCCCATTTTTAATGCTTCACGCATTGCAGCAAGGGCGATTAAATCACTCATACACAGCAAAACGTTTGGTCTTGGTGTACTGCTAAGCGCTTCTTTGGCGGCAATACTAGCAAAACGCTCACTACTTTCTGGAATATTCCATGTTCTATCATCACCAAGGGTGATGCCAGCATCACTGATTGCTTGGTGATAACCGCGTAGTCGCTGATGAGCGATGGACTGACCAGCTTCAAACTCGTGGTGCTCGTAAACTCGGCATAGTACGTCGTTATCAAGTAAGCGCAGCCCTAAAATTGCCACCCGATCATCATTTTTTTGGAGTGCGTGTTTAGCAATATCAAAACTGGCTTGTTGGTTATTAACGTTTACCGAGGCATCGCGACCGATATTAAAATCAACCGTCACCACATGTTTTGGTACTTGTTTCAATTGTTCAACAAGTTGCTTATTACGAGGTCGGCCATAACAGATAAAGCCATCTACAAAATCGACTACGCTATTTAGGTTATTGCTATTACCAGAAAATAATAAAAGGTTAATGCCATTTTTTTCGAGTACCGCCGATACGCCCCGCATAAAGCTGCTTGCAACCGGATCTGATACCATGTATTCAACACTGTCTGGCAACACCAAGGAAACAATATTAAAGGTCCCTCTGCGCAGCGATTGCGCCGCTTTGTTAGGGCCAAAGTAGCCGAGTTTTTTACAGGCAGCCAAAATCTCCTCGCGGCGAGATTTTGATAGTTGATCAGGGCGGTTAAACGCATTTGATACGGTGGCATTTGAAACGCCTAACTCTTGGGCAATACTTTTTAGCGTCCAATTTTTTGGCTTGGGCATTATCGTCACTTAATCGATTTACTTACCTGTAAATTACCATATAAAGAGTCGAAAAAAAGTGTTTTTAGTCATAAAAATAGGCGTACCATAAAAGAATGAGAGAACAGGTCATAAAAAAGGTAAAGAGCGAGTGATTTCTAAGTTACCGAAGTGGGTTGAAGTAGGCGCATTTATTTTGGCATTGGTTGCCGGATGTGTGAATGCGGTTGGTTTACTTAGCTTTGAGCATCAAGCGGTATCGCATTTATCGGGAACAGCAACCTTGCTTGGCGCAGATCTTATGCATGGCAATAGCCTTGATGCTTTACATTTATTAGGCGTATTACTGTCATTTTTAGTAGGGTCTGGTATTGCTGGGTTTTTACTGCACAGTTCAGCACTTAAGTTAGGGCGTCATTACGACACCGCACTATTTATTGAGGCAGGGTTTTTACTCGGTGCACTTTGGTTACTGTGTAATGGCTCTGGCTACGGGCACTTTTTAGCTTCTGCGGCATGTGGGTTACAAAATGCATTGGCAACAACTTACAGCGGCGCAATTGTTCGCACTACCCATGTAACTGGTATCTTTACCGATTTAGGTATTATGTTTGGTCGAGTTTTCCGCGGCGAGGCGCTTGATCAACGTAAGGCTAAACTGTTTGGCCTAATCATTTTAGGCTTTATCTTTGGTGGCTTAGCTGGGGCATGGTTATTTGCTAAATTAAGCTTTGCAGCGCTTTATGTGCCAAGCGCCATTTGTATATTGTTGGCATTTACCTATCGGGTTTATTCTCATCGAAACCCTAAAATTAATGATTAGCGATACTTTTGGGGGTTGCGCCAAAGGCTTGTTTAAACACACGACTAAAATGGCTTGGGTTATTAAAGCCTAATTGATAACAAACTTGGCTAATCGCTTCACCTTTTTGAAGTAGTTTATACGCTTTTTGTAAGCGTAATTGCTGTTGCCAAAGAGCTGGCGTAACACCAAACGCTAGCTTAAATTGCTGATAAAACTTACTGCGGCTCATACACGCTATCTTACATAACACATCAATATCAATATTCTCAGCAAGGTGCTGTTCAATATAACTAATTACATGGCTTAGCGGGGTTGCAAGCTTACCTTGTTTACAGCTTGCTATCATTAAATCTCGGCTTTGCTGCTGTAACAGGCGGGTTATCAGTTCATTGAGTGATAAATCAATTAAGTAATCCCGGTGTTGCTCATTTTCACTAAACAGGGTGATCATCCGTTCAAGTAGTTGTTGAGTTTGCTGGTTATGCTGGGCATGAACTAGCTTTGCTTGATATTGGAAAAAGTCATCCTGCGTAATTTGTTGGTTAAAATTAAGAGCATCAACTACTTGGCTTATCTTATCGGTACTGATTTCAATCGCTAAACAGGTTGTTGGTTGATTAAGAGACGCATTAGGGAAATCGATTAACACCCCTTGCTCTGGAGCAAGCACAAATGACTGGTTTGGCAAAAATTCTTCATGATAATCACTGTCGGAAACATGCATGATTTTTTTGCCGCTGATCATGCCACAAAATAGTAGCTCAGTGGAATGTAAGGCCACTTTTTGCGCATCTAGATAGGTGTCGTAAATACTTAACTCAGCATGTTCGCCAGCAAAACTAACTTTATTTTCAATAAGCACATCAATACGTTGTCGTTTTTTATCTAAACTTCTGTTGCTAACTGATGTGTTCATTGTTGCCTCGCTGTTGCCCTAAATTCTGGACAAATAGTCAAAAAGTCTGGACTAGGAATCAAGTGTGTTTTCAGTAACTGAGCTAACTTCAAATGCTAGCGGTTCATTAAACAATAACCTACCGCATAATTTAGTCAATGCTAAATGAAACACAACAATTTGAAGAGAGAACACATTATGATTTATGCAAACCCAGGTAGTGAAGGCGCAAAAGTTAACTTTAAAGCGCAGTACGAGAATTATATTGGCGGCCAGTGGGTTGCCCCTGTAAAGGGTGAATACTTTGAAAACATTAGCCCAGTAAACGGTAAAGTGTTTTGTAAAGTACCTCGCTCATCAAAAGAAGATATCGAACTGGCACTTGATAAAGCACACGATGCAAAAGCAGCATGGGGAACAACGTCAGTCACTGAGCGAAGCAATATCTTATTAAAAATTGCCGATCGCATTGAACAAAATCTAGAAATGCTCGCGGTTGCAGAAACTTGGGATAACGGTAAAGCAATTCGTGAAACACTTGCAGCAGATGTGCCACTCGCGGCTGATCATTTTCGCTATTTCGCAGGTTGTGTGCGCGCGCAAGAAGGTTCAATCGGTGAGATAGACGAAACCACGGTTGCCTATCATTTTCATGAGCCATTAGGTGTAGTAGGGCAAATTATTCCTTGGAATTTTCCACTGTTAATGGCTGCGTGGAAGCTTGCTCCAGCTCTTGCTGCGGGTAACTGTGTTATTTTAAAACCAGCTGAACAAACGCCTGCATCAATTTTAGTACTGCTTGAAGTAATCGGTGATTTATTACCAGCAGGTGTATTAAATGTGGTGAATGGCTATGGTAAAGAAGCAGGCGAGGCTTTGGCAACCAGTACTCGAATTGCGAAGATTGCCTTTACAGGTTCAACACCCGTAGGGTCGCATATCTTAAAATGTGCAGCTGATAATATTATTCCTTCGACGGTTGAGTTAGGTGGTAAATCGCCAAATATTTTCTTTAATGATGTAATGGAAAAAGACGATGAGTTTTTGAGTAAGGCTGTTGAAGGAGCTGTACTTGCGTATTTTAACCAAGGCGAAGTTTGTACGTGTCCGTCGCGTTTATTTATTCAAGAAGATATTTACGAGCAATTTATTGAGCGTGTACTTGCCCGCACTTTACAAATTAAACGGGGTAACCCACTTGATACTGAAACCATGGTAGGTGCTCAAGCATCACAAGCTCAGTTTGATAAGATCCTAAGCTACATCGAAATCGGTAAAAAGGAAGGGGCAGAAGTCCTTGCTGGTGGTGAAGTCGAGCAACTGTCAGATGAGTTTAACGGCGGTTACTACATTCAACCAACACTGTTAAAAGGCACCAATGACATGCGTGTGTTCCAAGAAGAGATTTTTGGCCCTGTTATTTCAATGTCGACTTTTAAAGATGAAGACGAAGCGTTAGCGCTTGCTAATAGCTCAGAGTTCGGCTTAGGTGCGGGTGTGTGGAGTCGAAACATGAACCGTGCTTATCACTTTGGTCGTAAGATTGAAGCGGGCCGTGTTTGGACCAACTGCTATCATATGTATCCAGCGCATGCTGCGTTTGGTGGTTATAAAAAGTCAGGCATTGGTCGAGAAACACATAAACTAGCCCTTGATCATTACCAACAAACCAAAAACTTATTAGTAAGTTACAGCGAAAACCCACTGGGCTTCTTTTAAAAGCAATTTCTTATTGTTGTCGAAACTACCCAAACGCCACATCTAGTGGCGTTTTTATTTTATAACAGGCATAAAAAAGCCCGGCGAACACACAAGCCAGGCTTTTCGACAACAATTTGGTTGAGTCACCGCATGTGCAGTAACTCGGAATAAAAAAGCTTAGAGAACACACAAACTAAGCTTTTGACAACAATTTGGTTGAGTCACCGCGTGTGCAATGACTCGGAATAAAAAAGCTTAGAGAACACACAAACTAAGCTTTTGACAACAATTTGGTTGAGTCACCGCGTGTGCAGTGACTCGGAATAAAAAAGCTTAGAGAACACACAAACTAAGCTTTTGACAACAATTTTGTTGAGTCACCGCGTGTGCAATGACTCGGAATAAAAAAGCTTAGAGAACACACAAACTAAGCTTTTGACAACAATTTGGATGAGTCACCGCGTGTGCAATGACTCGGAATAAAAAAGCTTAGAGAACACACAAGCTAAGCTTTTGACAACAATTTGGATGAGTCACCGCGTGTGCAATGACTCGGTGTATAAAAAAGCCCAGAGAACACACAAACTAGACTTTTTGTGACAACAATTCGGTTATAAAGCTAAGTTTTGCTTAGCGCGGTTTAGGTTGTGATTAACTAAATCATTACCCGACATTTTTACCGCTTCATAAAAATCAGACAGTGCAGCAGTGTCGTTTTTTGACATGATGCGTGCGATACCACGGTTACTTAAAGCGAATGAAGTAAGCTCTCGGCGTTTGTAGCCGCGTACTTCGCTTTGATTAAGAAGCTTGATAGCTTCAGTACAAAGTGATTCTGCGTGGCTGAAGTTTTTAGACTTCACACTTGCTGCGCAACGATTAAATGCAAGTTCGTATTGGCTGTTTACGTCAGACGATTTAGCTGTGTTATTTAACACTGCTTCATATTGGCCTTGAATAATAGCTTGCGATGAATCTGAGTCGCTAATTACCATCAGTTTGTAGTCACTTTGATCAGCGATTGCAAAAGCTGAACATGTTAGTAAAGAGCTAAGAGCAAGTCGTTTTAAAAGTGGTTTAAACATGATTGGTTTCCTCATTAATCGCAGCATCGTTTGCTGATGAGTTAACTTTAGAGTAATCCATCTAAACCGACAAACGATTAAAATAAACTTGATAGATGAATTTTTTTAATCTATTGGCATGTGTTGTACTTTTTATTGTCACAACAATGCCTTAGTGTTTAAATGGGATGTTTTTTAAACATAATAATTATTTAAAATGGATTTTTATGAAACCCTTGACGCTTTACTCATCACTTATTTTTACAGCTCTTAACCTCAGCCCACTTGGTGTGGGCTTATGTAATGGCGAAGATAGCCATTCAGTAACTAACTCTGAGATTAATTGGTCTGAACTTGCTGTAAAAGATGTTGAAGCGGCCTATCAGTTATCGGTTATTAATCACCCTGGTATGTATGATGTACGTAATCCAGGCTTTGCTAAACAGCTCGAAAAAGCAAAGCAAGAAGGCTTAAAGCTGGCAGTAAAAGCGCATAGTTCACAAGCTTTTGCTGCGGCTATTTCACGTTTTAGAACTGTTCTACAAGATGGTCATGCAGGAGCTATCGATACCTTGCCCAGAGAACTTAAGCCACAAAAAAGCTGGCCGGGGTTTTCAACAGTATGGCGCGGTGATGCGTTAAAAGTGTATTACAGTGAGTTAGATGCAATTGCCAAGGGCGATAAACTAGTGAGTTGTGACAATACAGCAATTAATACTTTGCTGGTTGAGCGTGTTTTTCGCTATTACGGCGAAGTTCAGCAGCCTGGTAGTTGGTGGAACCATGGCTGGCGACTAACAATTGATGATGGCAACCCGTTTTTGTCGCCGCTTGAAAGCTGTACATTTGAAAAAGCCGACGGTTCTACCTATAGCCTAAAATTAAACTGGACTGTTAGGCCTGATGATGTCACTGAAAAACTTAAAAATGCCTACAATGGCGATAAGTTGCCAATTGAACTTAATTGGCCTTTAGAGAATATTGCTTGGATCAGTATGCCAACGTATGCACCTAATGAGCAGCAGCAAGCGGATTATCAAGCGATGTTGAGCGCTATTGAACAGCAGCATAGTAAGTTAATGCAAGCTAAAGCTGTGGTGCTTGATCTTCGCCATAATCAAGGTGGCTCATCGATGTGGAGTGAGCAAATAGCCTCAGCACTTTGGGGCAGTCAGCAGTTTAAATATGGCCGTTATGAGTTACATAAGAATACGCAAGTGTGGTGGCGTGCCTCTAAAGGAAATACCGATTATGTAGGTGAGCTTGTAGCAGGTTATGATAAGGCTAGCCCTTGGTATCAATGGTTAAAGACAACCCGTGATGGTATGCAGGCGGCTTATGAAAAGGGTGAACAATTTTATGTCGAGATAGTCTCTGCAGAGCAACAAGCAATGCCAAAAAACGTCAGTCAGTTTACTACACCTGTTTATGTGATTGTGCCAGGGCAATGTGCCAGTGCTTGTTTAGATGCGCTGGATAGTTTTAAGCTGTTTGCAAACACACAATTAGTTGGCGCACCAAGTAGTACAGATTCTACCTACATGGAGGTGAGGCTCGAAACCCTACCTTCAGGTTTTGCTAAAGTCATTCTGCCTATTAAAGTATATGTAAATAGGCCTCGCGAAAAAGGCTTTTACTATCAACCTGATATTAAATTCAACGAACTTGAATGGACAACACAAGCGCTTGTTAAAATGATAGCTGAGTTGTAATTAAATAATATTAACTTGCTTTTTTATATTATACGATTACGATCTGTATACGTTTTATATATAGGTCATATAATGGGTATTGTTAAAATTAGCGATGAGCTACACGAAGAAATCCGTAAAGCAAGCACAGCGATGGTGCGTTCAATCAACTCACAATCTGAGTATTGGATTAAAATCGGCATGCTTGCTGAGCTAAATCCAACTATGACCTACAGCGATATTATCAAAGAGCAACTTCGCCTAGCTGATGTGAAGGCTAAGGATGTGCGTGATGAGTAAGGTTGTGATTAAAAATGCAGACGAAATTGCTTTGATGCGAGAATCTGGCCGATTACTTGCCGATGTATTTGCTTACCTTGATCCTTTGGTAAAAGAAGGAGTGACTACAATGCAAATAAACGATCTCGTCGAGCGTTACATAGTTGATCAGTTACAAGCAAGGCCATCTAGTAAAGGACAGTACGACTACCCTTATGTACTAAATGCCTCTGTCAACGAGGTGGTATGTCATGGTTTCCCTAACGAAAAAGGCATTTTGAAAGCGGGTGATATTGTTAATATTGATATCACTCTTGAGAAAAATGGCTATTTAGCTGACTCTAGCAAAATGTATTTAATTGGAGAGGTGTCGCCGTTAGCGAAACGTTTGGTTGACACAACTCAGCAAGCGCTATGGCATGCGATTAAAATGGTAAAACCCGGTGTGCGGCTGGGGGATATTGGTAATGCGATTGCAAATTTTGCTCATCAACATGGTTACAGCGTGGTTAAAGAATATTGTGGTCATGGTATCGGCCAGCAAATGCACGAAGAGCCACAAGTATTGCATTACGGTAAGAAAAACACTGGGCTGGTGTTAAAAGAGGGTATGACCTTCACGATAGAGCCAATGATCAATCAGGGGGCTGCTAAAGTGAAAACTAAGCCTGATGGCTGGACAGTGGTAACAAGGGATAAAAAGCTCTCGGCACAATGGGAGCACACTTTAGCGGTAACGGCTGAGGGCGTTGAAGTGCTAACTTTGCGCGAAGAAGAGCTCCACTTTTTAAGCTAATTCAGCAACAGGCTCTTCTGCTAACCAATTTAGAGCCGCTGTTTTTGACTTAAATACATTCATCACCATACCTGCTCGTTTATATAAATTACAGTAGGTATCGGTGAGCAAGCTACCACCTTCAAGCCCCTCTTTTATGACTAAGGCTGTTTTAGCCGGCGCAATGCCTTTGCGACGAAGCTCAACAAAATACACCATTAGTTTTTCAAGAGCCCCAGGTGTTGCCATGCATGAGTTTTCAAATTCAACCAATTCATACCATTGACCATAAGCCGTGGTGAGTTTGTTGATATAATCTTGTTGCATGAAAGAGTGAGCTTCAATTATTTCTTCGTTGAACGGCCCTGTAGCAGTCGTTAAAAGCGTGTGTTCTCGTTGGTAAAACTCGACTAGACCATGTGGCTTAAAATCTTTGAATGGATAATGGTTAGTTGATACTTTGTTATGCATCCGTTCAATCCCTGAATGTTTATTAAGCTATTGATAATAGCAGTGTAATAGATTAATTCAATATTTAGCCCAACAAGATTGCTAAAATAACAATAAAAGTATTGTTTTTTTATTACCAAGTCGAACCGGCTTGAATGTAAATAGCATTCTGTTCTGGGCCATGTGCTACATCTAACCCTATGGTAATACCATAATGCTCATCGATGAGATAACGAAAGCCCGCACCGACTGTATCAATGGTTTCTGCCTTTGATAAGTCAGAAAAATTATCAGCAGCCCAGCCCATGCCAGTAAACACATTAAGCTTTATTTTATGGGTGATTTTATAGCTTGCTTCTGCTTCAGTAACAAAAACATCCAAACCTTGATAACGGGTAGCAGACACACCGCGCAGGCTAATACTTGGCGGAATATAAACTGGTAAGCGTTTTTCACCTCGATTATTAACAGAGTCATATTGCATACGTAATGCAAAGTTAAACTTATCGGTATAACGCCAGTAATTAAGAGCGGTTAATTTTAAGCTGCTGTAATCAACTTTACTGCCAATTGCCTCATCGAAATATAAGTACTCGGCTTTATAGTTAAAGCCACGCTCAGGGTTAAGTGGGTTATCTCGGCTATCGTACTCTAACAAGGGGCCAATACCTGACGTATTTACATCTAGAGAAAGGTGTTCTTTGATAATGCCATTCTCGAGCAAGTAATCTTCAATTGGATTTTCTGCTAGACTAATATCCACTTGGCGATAAATCTGCTTAAAACCATAAAAAAAGTTACTGTTGTCATAACGTAATTTAAGATTTTGAAATACTGCAGGGCCTTCAATATTTAGCGAAAGTGGTGTGAGTAGTTTTATTTCATCAAAGGTATAAAAATCGAGATTAATACTCGCCCAGCCAACAATCCCTTGGTAGCGAATTCTGTCTTCGTCCCAAAACGTTATGTGGCCAACGGCACCCCCTTTTGTGCCATTTTTAGTGCCCATTAGGCCAACTAAACTGATGCTTTGAGGTAGGGTAGAGCCCTCTTTCTTTTTTTTAGCTTTCTTTTCATTATCGTGAAAAAATAAACCAACCACACCAAGACCAGGCCCTACTGCTGGCTCTGTAATAAACGTGGGGATGGGCAAAAACGAAATGGGCTCATCAATTTTTTGTTGCTGATTACTTAATTGTTGCTCTGCTGGTTTAATTGCGTATTCATCATAGCTAGAGGCAAGGCAATAATCACTTAATAAGCTTGCTGACAATACACTTATTACTACTACTTTTTTCACTTAATCCCTTACCTTAAATATCAATTGCTGTCTTGTTAAAGTTGATAGTTAAATTCTAGACGATGATCGCCATCCATAAAGTCAACGTTTCTATTCCAGTTAGCGAAATAGCGTAGATTCATACGCGGGTTAATCTGATAACTTGCAGCAAACTCATGAGTTAAAATATGGCTTTGGTTTAGGCCATAGTAATGGTCTTTATAATTATCACTTCCACCAATGGTGGTTAGCCAAAAAGGATTGTAATTAAGCCATATTTTGTCAGTTATAGTCACTTTTGCGTACATGCCAATTAAGCCATAGGCTCCCATTATGGAGTAACCACTGTCTCGACTACCGTCATCTTCAAGAGCATTTCTCCAATCGATGCTCCGACTCCGGCAAGCGGGTAAAAGCTAAACTTGCCCACTGGTTTTAATGCTTTTATATAGCTATGCGAAACATCCATACTTTCATCTGCAACCAAATTCGCATTTAGGTTGTAGGAAGCATCAAGTTGTTTAGCGCTCATCGAAGTTAAATCAACCGAAAAGTTACGAAAGCGAAAAGAATCAATGGAATCAGTGGTTTTGTTATCACTCTCCCAGCCTAGCGCATCACCGTAAATCCCTTTCACTTCGATAACATTCATGCCAGCAGTTGTTGTTATACCGGTGTCATAGGCTTGTCCTACTTTAAGGTTAATCCCCTTGTTAGTTGAGCCTGCGCCTATTTGGGTATATACCGCAAGTGGGTCCGACATATCTTGCACTTCTTTTTCATTAGCTGACAAGTTTGATAGTTGAAACGCAAGTGAAAATAAGAACGAAATTCGTAGAAAAGGCATGTGTTTTCCTTACACAAGTAATAAAAAGTTGCTTACTAATTCTTAAGGTACTTATAGTCTATTTATTTATTGAATTCAATCATCAAGCCGCTAAATAATTTGGAGTATTTTAAATGAATATAGCGGTTTAGAATCTACCCGCTGCAATATAATAAAGTGGATTTGGGTTTAATTATGATAATGGCTAACCTAGTAAAAACAGTAGAGAGTATACTTTAATAAAAAAGTTTTGATTTTATGAATAATTGATTTAAATCGTTTTTTACTAGATTAGAAACTAGACGTATTTTGTTTTCATCTTATACTAAACTGAGCTCTTTAGGAGTAAATAGTACTATTAATAAAAAGGGATAATTTATGAAAAAACTAATAGCGGCGGCTATTTGTGGCTTAGTTTCAACGGTAAGCCTAGCAGCAGATAAACCAAACGTATTAGCCATTATGGTTGATGACGTTGCGCCAATCTCACTCAGTGCATACTCGCACGGTATGACCTACCCAACCCCTAATATTGATCGCATTGCTAACGAAGGTGCATTGTTCACAGACCACTATGCACAACCTAGTTGTACAGCGGGTCGTGCTGCGTTTTTAATGGGGCAATTACCAATTCGAACAGGCTTAACAACGGTAGGCCAACCGGGTAACCCACTTGGTATTAAAGAAGCCGATCCTACCTTAGCTGAATTTTTAAAAGATCGCGGTTATATGACTGCGCAATTTGGTAAAAATCACTTAGGTGATTTAGATGAGCACTTACCAACAAAGCATGGCTTTGATGAATTTTACGGTAATTTGTATCACTTAAATGTATCTGAAGAGCCAGAGCAAGCGGATTACCCAAAAGATCCTAAGTTTGTGAAAAAATTTGGCCCACGTGGTGTTATCGAATCTTACGCCAATGGCAAAATCATTGATACGGGTCCACTTACTCGCAAACGTATGGAAACCTTTGACGAAGAAGTGTTAGAGCGTTCACTTAACTTTATGGAGCGTGCAGTTAAAGCGAAAAAGCCATTCTTTATTTGGCACGCTACAAGCCGAATGCATGTATACACTCACTTAAAACCTGAAAGTCGTAATTTAGCGACGGGCATTAGCTCTGAAGAAGATATTTTTGGTAGTGGTTTGATGGAACACGATGGTCATGTTGGCAAGCTACTGGATAAACTGGATGAGCTAAAAATTGCCGATAACACCATTGTTATTTACACCAGCGATAATGGCCCTGAACAATCAAGTTGGCCAGATGCTGGAACAACATCGTTCCGCGGCGAAAAAATGACAACATGGGAAGGGGGCGTGCGTGTGCCTTTCTTAGTTCGTTGGCCAAACAAAATACCAAAAGGCTTAAAGCTAAATGGTATTTCATCGCATGAAGATGTTTTCCCAACGATTGCCGCAGCACTTGGCGAGAACAACTTACGTGAAAAGCTTAAAAAGTCAGATAAAGTTTATATTGATGGTGAGAATAACTTAGCGTACTGGACTGGTAAGGCGGATAAATCAGCGCGGAACTTCTTCTTTTACTACTATGAATCACAGCTAACAGCTGTTCGTTTTGGCCCGTGGAAAATGCATTTTGCAACCAAACCAACAGGGTTATATTACGATGATATGGTAACGCACAGTATGCCTAAGCTATTTAACTTACGTAAAGATCCATTAGAGCACTACGACGGTATCACTGGCTTTCACCAAATTATGCGTAAGAGTTGGTTGCTACAGCCGATCATTGCTAAGTTAAATGAACATGTACAAACTTTTGTTGAGTTTCCACCGCGTCAGGAAGCGGCGTCACTTAACGTGAATGAAGCAATCGAAAAAGCAAAATCACTGAACTATGGACATTAATAGTTCTCCTTAAGTTCAATAGAAAAGGGCCTACTTGGCCCTTTTCTAATGCTTATTAATTAATACTCTTCATCATTTCGAGCTGTTTCACAAACTGCTGAACTTGCTGGTTACCGGGCACTAACCTCGCTAAGTTTCTGGCATAAAACAACGCTTGATTGTAGTTTTCTTCTGCCACATACCACTGTGCCAGACTGTAGCTAATATCCGGGTTATTCGGAGTCAGATTAAAGGCGCGTTCAAGCGCAGATATAGCTGCTGGCATATTACCTAAATCTTGTAACAGTAATGCGTAGGTAAACTGATAGTTTGCATTTTCTTGTGCATACTGTGCAGCTTTTTGTAAATGTGTAAGGGCGGTGTCTTTTTGTTTTGTGCGAATAAGGCTCATTGCCAGAGCATAATGAATATCGCCGCTTTCTGCATTAACGTCTAATCCTTGTTTCAAGATGGCTTGCGCTGCTTTTTCATCGCCTTGGTTTCGGTATAAATCAGCTAAATTGACATAAGCAGGAGCAAAAATAGGCTCAACACTGATTGCTTGTAGGTAATGTGTTTTGGCTTGCGCTGGCTTTTGTAGTGTAAGCGCCAGATTACCTAAATTGGTATGGGAATAGCCGCGCTCTGCTTGGTATTGTTGAATATCTTTGTACTCATCGAGCGCTGAATTTAAGCGCTTAGTGTCTTGCTCATTGAGGCCTGCTGGGAACGGCTGAGTTAACATGCCTGCAAGTGCTCTTGCTGCTTCGGCTCTGATTGGTAAATGTTCATCATCTAAAAGAGGATTTAATAGGCGCCAGCGTTGGTTGATATCAAAAGGCATTGCCGCTTCAATGGCTGCTTGGCGTTTCAATGGCTCGTTGTCTTTTACTGAGCGAGCAATCGCAACGATAGCATTGTTATCGGGGCTTGCGGCTAAGCGGCTGAGCGCTGATGCGCGAATAATCTCAGGAAAGCCCTTATCTTGCACAATTTTAGTCAGCATGGTCGATGCATTAGGTAGGCGGTTATCGGCGGCATAAAACGCCTCAGAAAAATGCGCAGTACCAAGATATTTTGAATTTGGGTGCCAGTCTTTTATTTTGGCGACCGCCCATTGCGGCGTTTTATCTTCATGGCAGCTATTACAGGCATTAGGAGCATTGGTTTTTAATGTTAAATCAGGGCGAGGAACTCGAAAGCTGTGGTCGCGCCTTGCATCTACTTGCATATAGGTCGTGGTGGGCATATGACAATCGACACATTGGCTACCTGTACTTGCCACTTTATGGCCGTGATGCTTAGGTGTATCGAACACCTCTTGGCTATGACATTGCGTACAAGTTTGATTCCCAGGCAGTTTTAATTTACCCGAATGAGGGTTATGGCAGTTAGTACAGGTAACCCCTGCATTGAACATTTTACTTTGTAAAAACGAGCCCCAAACATAGTCTTCATCCCACACTTGACCATCAACGTGATAAAGCTCAGGAGTGAGTAACGAGCCTTGAAAGTTTTGCAAAAAGCTATGTGTGTCTTTACGGTCATCAAGCTGTGAACGGCGAGCATGACAGGTTGCACACACTTGCACTTGCTCGCTTTTAACCAGTGGCTGTACGCTTTGCATACTGCCATCAGCTTGTTGAGTAAACAGTGGGGTTTGCTTTTTAATGTTATGGGTAAAGCCCTTATCGGCAATACTGCTATCGCCATCAGCCCATTTTAAATGAGCTTGGCTATCGCCATGACACGCTTTACAGCTCACGTTAATGCTTGAATAACTTGAGTTAAAGCTATTCGTTTTAAGGTCAAATTGCTTTTTGAAATCAGTTGAGTGGCAATCGGCACACATATGATTCCAGTTTTGGCCTTTTTGCGCCCAATGAAATAGGTCGTGTTTTTTCTGCTCAGGATGCAGTACAAACCAGCGCTGACCGCCGTCTGTTTTACTGCGTGAGTCCCACGCAAACGGAAATAGCTGTATGTGGCCTTGGCCCATATCAAACATGTATTGCTGCAATGGCTCATAGCCAAATGTGTATAAAACCGGGTAGTCAGTTAGCTTGCCATCAAGGTTTGGCATGCTTATAAAGAGTTGTTGGTCTTGTTGATAAAAGCGCGCTTGCTGGCCTTGATAGTCGAGGGTTTGTTCGTTGAAATTACCAAGCACCGTAGCGGGAGTGGCTTTTTCCATAGCATGAAAATGATGGGATGTTTGCCAGTCTTCAACTTGGCTTTGATGACAGTTAATACACTGGGATTCTGCAAACACACTAAATGCGAACAAGCTGCATAGCAGCCAAGCCAATCTAATCACTGAATAAATCCTTTTTATTTTTACCACATGCACTTATGAGTTATATCAGTTTGTTACTGATAAGCAAAGTCGGCTTATTAAAACGAGGGTGTAAAAAAGCCCGATAAACTCGGGCTTAGTAGATTATAGACTTTTCTTTGGTGGAAGCGCGACGTTAGCAAAAATAAGCCCCGCCACTAATGACATAAATATCAAGAAGGTTTGTTGGCCAATATGCTCTGCATAGACGAAATCTTGACCTTCAATTAATGAGTTCAAACCAATATAGGTTTTACTCCCCGGTACTAATACGATTAAACCTTGCATAGCAACAATGGAGGCTGGTGCATTAGCAACACGGTTAAACAAGTTACTAAAAACCCCTACAGATAAAGCGCCAACAAATGTGCCAAGTGTGTAGTCTAGATACATGGCAGATCCAATGCTTGTGCCATAGGCGATAAAGCCAGACGCAATAGACCAACCCGCATGCTTTAGTTTGGTTCTAAAAATCACGATTAGGCTGCTACATAGCATGAATATAGCAAGCCATGCTGTCCATTTTGGTAAAGGATCTGGTTGCACGTAGTCTGCTTGACCAAACATAGCGAAACCAATTCCAATACCAATAAAAGCACCAAAATACAGCTTAAACAGCAGCATGAATGAGTCCATCACCCGTGCTGTACCAGACACCAAGTGCCGAGCTGCTAACTCTGCTAACCCCAAAGCTAATGCTAAGCCGGGTATAAACACAATGATGGCTGATAGCACCACCAATCGTATGTTTATTTCGGCGTCTAGGTAAACACTGACCGCACACGCGATAATTGCAGAAACAATGGCCACTAAAGGCTCGAGCATATGCGCAACGCGTTTTGAGCGTGTTGACCAAAGCACAAATAAGTACACCACTAAGGTGATCAGTGCTGACCAAAACACATCATTCCAACCGGTACCCATTAACATGGCAAATGCACCGCCAGAGGTTGCAAAAGCAACGCCAGTCATAAATTTATTATACGGGTTTGGCAGGTTGTAAATGATGTCGAGTTGTTTATCGACCTCTTGTAGCGTTAGCTCGCCGTTGAGCATTTTGTTTACTAAATCATCGGTATCTGCCAGCGAGCCTAAGTCGTGATCGCCCGGATCAACACGCGCAACATGGGTATACTCTTCTTCGTGACCATCTGTCCAAATAACAAAGGTCACTGATGTTGGCGACATAACAAAAGATGATTTTAAGCCGAGGTAAGTCGCAACTTCCATTAAGTGCGCTTCTAGTCGGTAAGCAGGTGTACCGTATTTATGAAGCATTTTGCCAAGCTTCACGATAAATTTTCGTTTTTCAGTAAACGTTGCGGTTTTCAAAGGCGTTTTGAACCAAAGGTTAAATTGTTCAGTTAAGGATAGACCAAAATTCAATAAGATATAGTCTAGTCGTAAGACAATATCGCTTAAATTGACCAGCGCGATTTTAGCGACAAAAGCCGCTATGTCTAGTGTTATTTACAGCAAAATCACTTATTTTTAGCTTCAATCCATTGCGCCATATATTGGGTAGATCGCATGGTGTGATGTTTGAGCATTTGGCCGGTAAAATTTTGCTGTCTATGCTGTGCTAATGACTCACTAATGGCGGTGATTTTAGCGATTAACTGCGACTGAAGTTTTGATTTATCATAATATTTTTGCAATAACAGCTGGCCATTTTGCTGTGCCTGAGTAAATAACGCTTCATCTTGATAAAGTGCCACTGCTGCATCAGCAAATTGCTGTGCATCTTCACATATTGCACCTGACCACGGCTCGTTTTGATGCATGCCTTCACTGCCAATCGGAGTTGTTACGCTTGGTGTTTGCATGATCATTGCTTCGAGTAACTTGCCTTTAATACCTGCACCAAAACGCAGTGGAGACAAACACACGCGTGCATCTTCCATGACTTTGTAGGCATCATCAGCCCAGCCTTTTATTAAGAAACCGGTTTTTGGATTGTTCAGCGCTGTCGCCTTTGGTGGCGGGTAAGAGCCATAAATGTGAAGTTCGGCATCGGGCAATTGTTTGCGGATCAGCGGCCAAATTTGTTGTAAGTACAAAACAGCATCCCAGTTTGGCGCATGACGAAAATTACCTATGGTCATAAAGTGTTTACGCTCTGCAAATGCTTTGGTGCTGGTAGGAATATGCTGCAAATCAACCAAAAATGGTAAGTGGTGAAGTAGGGCGCTATCAACTTTGAAAACGTCATTGAGTAGCTGCATCTCGTAGTGCGAGATAATTAAGCTGATGTCTGAGCGTAAAATAGCGGCGATTTCTCGCTTTGCAATATCACTGTGTAAATCGCTATGGCTGAATTCTCGGCCTGCTTTGTGAGCTTCGTGGCGTGCATTTCTGAGGCACTGTAAATCTTCGGTATCAAGAATTTTAAGTGCGTTAGGGCAGTATTTATCGACTCGCCAGCCAAACTGCTCTTCCATCATAAAGCGATCAAACATCACAATATCAGGATTATACCCTTGCACGTACTCATCAAAGCTTGAGCAGTTTAATGCAATGACCTGCGTGGTGATGCCATCTTCACTGAGATCTACCATATGTTCGGTTTTTTGCGCTGGGCTTGCAAATTCAACTTGCCAATTTTCTGCACGAAAGGCGCGCAGGAGTGACATCATGTGGGTGCCGGCTGCAGACGAATTAGGCTCAGGCCAAACATAGCCGATCACTAACACTTTTTTCATTGACTTGAGTCTCGTATTTTTAAGTTAACATCCACCAAGGTGCGAACTGGGGGTGTTGATTTATCTAAGAGTTCTTTTAACACCTGACAGGTGCGTTTACCGATTTCATCGGCATTAATGGCGATGGTTGAAAGAGAAGGCAGCATTAAGCGCGAATCTTCTAAGTCATCAAAGCCAATAACTTTGATGTCTTTACCCGGCTCGAGGCCGTGTTGACGCATTGCTTCAATCGCGCCATAAGCAATTACATCATTAAAACAGACAATGGCTTTGGTATTTGGTGCTTGCTCTATAAGGGTATTAAAGGCTTCTCGGCCACCTTGGCGATTTGTCGGCGCTTGAATAACGGGTTTTTCATCGGTGATATTAAATTGCTCAAGCGCAGACAAAAAACCACTTAAACGTTCATGGTAATCAGATATTTCTGCGGTGCCACCTAAAAAGGCTATATCTTCAATGCCTTGCGATAAAATATGGCTGGTTGAAATGTGTGTGCCTTTCTTGTTATCAGGCAAAATACACGGCGCTGATGAAAATGGAATTTCGCGCATGATATTAATAACCGGAAAACCACTATTTATGAGATCATCTTGCCACTGCTGCTGTGTGCCCGGAGCCGGACACATAATAAATGCTGCTACATTATATTCTTTTAAGGTTTTCACCACTTGGGTTTGTCTTTCTACGCACTCTGCAATATTTACCAGCATCGGCAACATACCAAGCTCAAAAATGTGTTTTTCGAGGCCAACAGCAAGTTGAGCTGAGTAGGGGTTGGTTAAATCATTTATAACCAACGCGACTAGGTTAGATCGTTTACTGCGAAGCGCTGCTGCATCACGGTTATACACATAACCAAGCTTATCAATGGCAGCCAGTACTTTTTCTTTACTTTTTTTACTGACCTTATCACTGTTGGTAAGGACCAAAGACACGGTTGATTTTGAAACTTGCGCTTGTTCAGCAACATCCCAAATTGTGACTTTGCCTGTCGATTTTTTCATTTTTATTAGCAAAAGTGGTGAATAGCGTGTGTCTATTTTAGCTTAAAGTAGGTGTTTAAGTCACTGATTGGCTGCCAAAAGAGCCGAAACTCTTTATGAAATGCTGCAAACATGTTCTACTTGTTTACATAATCGAAAATAAAAACGAAAAAGGAACGAACATGAAAGCATTTAAATTGCTTTTTGCGCTAGTCATTGGCGCAGCTGTTTGCACACCCAGTTTTGCTAATCAAGGTTATCAAACTCCATCGCCAGCGCTAGCTGCTGTGGTTGACGCTAAGCTTGCGCCGAGTAGTTATTTATCAAATGATGGTCAGTGGCTGGCGTTATTTGATAGAAAACGCATTGATACACTACAAGACTTGGCTAAAGAAGAGTTAAAACTTGCGGGTATTAAGCTTAACCCTGCTAATTTTTCGCGCTCACGAGTGCGTAATAAGTTTACATCTTTAGTGCTTAAGCATGTTGAAACCGGCTCTGAAATTGTTGTATCGGGTTTGCCAAATGGCATTTTACGCTCACCAAGTTGGTCAAGTGACAGTCAGTACTTAGCGTTTGTGGTTGAGCAAGCATCGAGTGCTAATTTATGGGTTTATAATGTTAGTACTAAACAAGCCCGTCAGTTAAGTGACACCTCGCTTAATTCGGTTTTAACCAGCACACCTTATACTTGGCTACCAGATAGCAGCGCCATTGTTGCTAATGCAGCGGTTAATATTGGTAAAGCTCGCTTAACAAACGATAGCACGCAAGTGATGCCTGTTATTCAACAAAGTAGTGGTGAGAAAGCACCAGCGAGAACTTATCAAAACTTATTAACCAGCCCATTTGATGAAGCCCTATTTAAGTTTTACGCACAAAGCCAATTAACTTATATTCCGCTCAGTGGTCAGGGCCAACCGATTGGTCAACCTGGGTTAATTAAAGCGTTTTCGGTCTCGCCTGATTCAACCAACATTTTGGTTGGTATGATTGATGAGCCTTTTTCATATCAAGTACCTTTCAGTCGTTTTGCTGCTACATGGCAAATTTGGGGCATGCGTGGTTATACTTTAGCTGAGCTCGCAAAACAGCCTTTAGCAGATAACATTCCACAAGGTTATGACAGTGTGCGTACTGGTCGCCGTGATTTTCAATGGCGAGCAGATCAAGGGGCTGAGGTTATTTGGGCTGAGGCCCAAGACGGCGGTGATATGAAAAACGACGTGCCTTATCACGATCATCTTTATAGTTTAAAAGCCCCTTTTAAACGCGATGCTAAGTTATTTGCCAAAGTTGAACGCCGTTTTGACTCAATTGCTTGGGGCAATGGCAATGGCAATGTAGCCTTGTTATCTGAGTGGCGCTTTAGCGACCGACAAAAACGAGTTTTTGTTATTCAACCGCGTAATGCAGATAAAAACCGCGTGCTATTTTCTGAGCGTAGCTATAACGATGCCTACAAAGATCCCGGCTATCCAATTTATGAAAAGAATGACTTAGGTGCTGATGTATTAAAAGTGGTTGGCGGTCGTTACCTTTTCTTACGCGGTAACGGTGCATCTGAACAAGGCAATATTCCGTTTTTAGACCGTTATGATGTAAAAACCAATACCACAACACGCGTTTGGCAGTCAGAAGCGCCATACTATGAGCGTGTGCGTGCAATGCTTGATGACGAAGGCGAACGTTTAATTACCATTCGTGAATCTAAAACTGAGCAGCCTAACTTCTTTATTCGCGACTTAGACGATAAAACCCTCACTCAACTTACGACCTTTGAGCACCCTTACCCAGAATTTAAAGGAGTGACTAAAGAGTTAATTCGATACAAACGTGACGATGGCGTTGAGCTAAGTGGTACGCTTTATTTGCCGCCGGGTTATGATGCAACTCAAGGCCCGTTACCAGTTCTAATGTGGGCTTATCCACTTGAATATAAAGATAAAGCTGTTGCGTCACAAATGCGCGAATCGCCGTATGAATTTACCTATATCGGTTATTGGGGTCCAATGCCTTATCTTGCAAAAGGTATTGCCGTATTTGACGACCCGAAAATGCCAATTGTGGGAGTTGACGGTAAAGAGCCAAACGACTTATTCCGTAAGCAGCTGGTGGCAAGTGCTAAAGCTGCGGTAGATGTACTTGTAGAAAAAGGTGTGGCAGATAAAGACAAAATAGCCATTGCCGGTCACTCGTATGGTGCCTTTATGGTGGCGAATTTATTAGCGCATAGCGATTTATTCAAAACAGGTATTGCACGCAGTGGTGCTTACAACCGTACCCTAACGCCATTTGGTTTCCAAGGTGAAGAGCGTGATTTTTGGCAAGCACAAGATGTGTACGCGGCGATGTCACCGTTTTTCCATGCTGAGAAAATCAATGAGCCTATGCTGATGATCCACGGTCAAGAAGATCCAAATTCGGGTACCTTCCCAATGCAAAGCGAGCGTATGTACGCTGCATTAAAAGGCCTAGGAAAAGAGGCTCGTTTAGTGATGTTACCTTATGAGGCGCATGGCTATCGCGCTCGTAAGAGCCTGCTACATGTGCTTTGGGAGCAAGAACAGTGGTTAGATAAATACTTATTAAGTGACGAAAAACCCGAAGAGCCAGTTGCCGTTGAAGGTGACACTCAGTAATTATTTAGTTACTTATATTAAAAATCCCCGCCCTTTAAGCGGGGATTTTTGTATTGGCTACTTGCATATTCTTTTATCGATTTATATTTAAAAACTGGCAAATGATCATAAGCATGAGAATGTAAGATTTTTCTGATTTAACCAATATTAATTAAAATATTCTTACTAAGTCCGTCAAGTGGTAGTAGATTTAGACTGAATGGTGAAACAAGCAGTTTACCAACTCTAGGATAAATGATGTTCTAGTTATCAGTCATGTATATGGTTTTTGATGCTGGTTGTGGGGTGAGTATCGGCCGGAACTAAATTTTTATACTAAGAGATTTGACCAATGGTAAAGATGAAAATAGATAAAAGTTGTGCCTTACTTCTTATTGCGTCTTTTGGCTTAATTCCTATAGCTCTTTCTTATGGAGTAAATCCTGAGCTAAGTCTAAATTACCTGTTTGAGCTAGATATAAACAATGTTAATGGCAATCATATTTTTAGAGCTGTCATGTTTTTGTACATATTTAATTTGGCGTTCTGGCTTTTAGGGGTTGTAAGAGCATCGTATCGTCGTATTGCATTAATCGCGTTATCTATATTTATGCTTGGTTTAGCAATGGGTAGGTTATTAAGCTTCATGTTAGACGGGTTGCCCCACTGGCTATTAATTTTATATTTTATATTGGAATTTTCTATAGGTTTCAGTGCATTGTTTCTTATAACACAAAAGCAGAATGAAGAGTAAAAAACACTCATTGGATTGGTTGAATTGAGTCAATAATAAACCGCCATTTTTACACGAACGTGGTTTAAGCTTCTAATTTTATTTTTTAATTTTCAGCGTTTGTTTAAAATTACTACAGCAATTTGAAAGTGAGTTCACTAATACATTAAAGGAATAATGAAATGTTTATAATTCAACTAACGTTTTCTGATAATAAATCTCAAGCTAAAGATTTCATGGAAGGCCATAAAAAGTGGCTTCAGACAGGCTTTGATAAAGGTATTTTTGTATTATCTGGAAGCTTGCAGCCTAACGCAGGCGGCGGCATTATTGCAGTCGATGTTTCAAAACAGGAGATCGAAGAAATTATCGCTGAAGATCCTTTTGTAATCGAAAATGTAGTTAAATCTGAAATCATTGAGTTAACGCCATCTAAAGCTGATGAACGCTTATCATTTTTGTTTGATAATCGGTTTTAATTGCTCGCTTAACCAATCAATAAACACTCGGGTACGTCTTGGTAAGTGACGTCGATTTGGGTAGACGATGTTCATAGGCATGGGCGGCAAATTATAGTCAGGTAAAACTTGGATAAGTTCACCACGGCTGAGCTCGTCGAGAACCCCATGACGAGGCACTTGAATAAGGCCAAGCCCTGCTAAACACGCTGCTTTATAAGCATCCGTATTGTTAACTGTAAGCTGCGATTTCATGGTGAGGGTTTGCCAATCGCCTTGTGTATCTTGGTATTCGAAGCCGGGGTCAAGTTGACCGAGTGTTTGGCTATAGCGAACAATGTAGTGCTCGGCTAAATCGCTAAGTTTTGTGATGTTGCCATAGTTTTTAATATAACCTGGGCTTACACAGTTAATCATCGGGCAGTGGCCAATTCTTTTCGCAATCAGCGATGAGTCTTCTAATTGACCGACTCGCACTACGCAATCAAAGCCTTCTTCAATTAGGTTAACTCGTCTGTCTGAACTACTCAGTTCAATCTCTAATTGCGGGTGTGCAGATAAAAAGCTGTCTAGATTCGGCAGCACTAAACGCCGGCTAATTGGCTGTGGCATATCTACTCTAAGACGCCCTGATAACGCTTCGTCTTTTTTATGAAATAGGGTTTGTAGTTCGTCTATATCAGCAAGCATATCTTTGCAGCGCTGATAAAAAACCGTGCCTTCGTTGGTCAGCGTAACTCGCCTTGTTGTGCGGTTTAGAAGCCGAGCACCTAACGTATCTTCGAGTTGTTTGACCAACTGCGAGACGGATGATTTAGGCATGCTCAACGCAAGTGCTGCAGCCGAAAAGCTTTTTAGCTCTGCAACCTGAACAAAGGTTTTCATGGCACTCAGTTCATTCATGATTGTTTGTTATTTACGAACAGTTAATTCAATTTTACATGGTTTATCTGGTTTTGCAGTGTAAATATACTGGTTGCTCACAATTACTTCAAAGCAAAAGGGTAAGCATGATGAGCAACAAAATTGCAGTGATCACCGGTGGTAATCGCGGTTTAGGTAAAAATACAGTTTTAAGTTTGGCACGTAAGAACATTGATTGCGTATTTACTTACAGAAGCCATAAAGATGAAGCGCAGCAAGTTGTAGAGGAAGTAGCTGCACTGGGGGCAAAAGCCGTCGCCATTCAACTTGATGTGAGCGATATTTTAGGTTTTGCTGAATTTAAACAAACACTTGAAAGTACCTTAGCAACACAATGGCAAACGTCTCGATTTGATTATTTAATTAATAATGCAGGCCATGGTAGTGACAGTGCATTTGCTGATACCAGTGAAGCTATGTTTGATAATTTAATGAATGTACATGTAAAAGGGGTGTTTTTCTTAACGCAAACACTGCATGAGATGATCAATGATGGCGGGCGTATTATTAACTTATCTTCAGGGCTGACACGCTTTGCATTACCAGGAAAAGCGGCCTACGCCACCATGAAAGGGGCCGTTGAGGTATTAACCAAATACATGGCAAAAGAACTTGCTGGTCGCAATATTGCCGTGAATGTCGTCGCACCCGGTGCAATTGCCACTGATTTTGGTGGTGGTGCTGTCCGTGATAATGAGCAGGTTGCGCAATTAGTCAGTTCATTTACAGCCATGGGGCGCGTTGGCCAAGCTGATGACATTGGTCCTATGATTGCGCAGCTACTCGGTGATGAAAACCGTTGGGTGACCGGGCAGCGCATTGAAGCATCAGGTGGTATGTTTTTATAAGCCTGTTAGCAATCGCGTGTTTGTTTGCTTATTTAAGTGAATGTGATTTAATCGCTTTCTCTTTTTAAGCAATAAACATGTGATTGCATTTATGCTCGATTTAGCAGTACTCGCGGTTTTTATTCCGACCTTTTTCTTTGTGTCTATTACACCAGGTATGTGTATGACGCTTGCCATGACGTTAGGGATGAGTGTGGGCGTTAGACGTACGTTGTGGATGATGGTCGGTGAGGTGTTAGGCGTTGCCACGGTAGCCATTGCTGCGGTGATTGGGGTTGCCAGTATTATGCTTAATTACCCTGACTTATTTGCCTTTTTAAAATACCTAGGTGGTGCGTACTTAATATACTTAGGTGTTAATATGTGGCGCGCTAAAACCAGCTTTAAACCTAATGATGATACACAGCAACAAATTGGTCGTGGGCAATTATTTTCGCAGGGTTATATCACTGCCATTGCAAACCCAAAAGGGTGGGCATTTATGATTTCTTTACTCCCTCCGTTTATTAATGTTGATTTAGCGGTTGCCCCTCAGCTTGCGGTATTAGTGAGCATTATTATACTGAGCGAATTTATCTGTATGTTGATTTACGCAACAGGCGGAAAGAGCTTAAGGCTGTTTTTAGATAAAGGCGATAATGTGAAGTGGTTAAACCGTATTGCTGGCGCGTTAATGATGTGTGTGGGCGTTTGGCTGGCGCTAGGCTAATACTAATTTGGATAATACCCATCCGAATACGGCAAATGGGTATTATCCTTGATGAGAGTTAATCAACTAATTCAACTTGCTTAGACACATGGTTAAAGCACAGTCTTAATGTATCAATGGCGGTTTTTGTTTTTGCCGCTAAGCTGTCTCTCGCTGGAGTCACTGCATACACAGTGTAATTTGGCATTGCCCATTCGGGTGCAATTTCAACCAGCTCTTTCGATTTTAATAAATGCCTTACTTCTGGCTCTGGTAATACGCCATAGCCAACACCATCACACACTAATTTAATTAAGCTTTGCATATTATTTACGGTGATCTTTGCTTTCGGTAACGGCTTACTTGCCAGCGTTGACGGGTTAAACGCATTACTGTCGGCGTTGCTGTGGGCGATACGGGCAAAGTTGCCAAGGTCTTCCCAATTGGCTTTATCGAGTTTGCTAATTGCATGGTCCTTATGAGCACATAGCTTTAACGGCCAAGTTGCTAATTTACGAGCAACGAGGTTTGAGTCAGTTAATGGGCCAATCGCAATCGCTAGGTCAGCGCCGCATTTGATCATATCAATTGGCTCATCAGTTAAAATTAACTGAATACGTAAATCATCAAACTCGTTAATTAAGCGATCTAGTGGTTCGCTTAGCAATCCACCACCAAAACCTACAGGCGCAACTAATTTGAGCTCACCACTTGGCTTATTTTGTAGATTTTGTAACTGCGTACTGGCTTGATCTGCCAGTGCTAGCATTTTTAAACAGCTTTGATAATACAGGTGGCCAGCTTCGGTCAAAGTGAGTTCGCGAGGGCTGCGGTTAAATAGGCTCAATCCGATTTCTTGTTCTAATTGCTTAATGTGTTGACTGACAGCCGATGTGGTCATCGATAACTCTGCCGCTGCACTGCTCATATTGCCCGTTTCAACAGTGCGAGAAAATACACGCAATGTTTTGATCAGCTTGGAATTCATGGTTCAGGCCTTCTTAATTCAGTTTTAAGAAATCGTAAATTGTGAAAATCGGGACTTCTCATTAGTATGCAAACGCTAATTATTATCATTTATAAACAAAAAGTCACGGAGTATTATTATGACGAGGGTTGTTTCTTCTGTTTTACCACTCACCGCTGCTGTGTTAGCAGGTCTTTCCCATTTTGCATACGCTGATGACAAAAAACAAGACATGGAGGTCATCGTTGTATCGGCTTCCGGTTACGAGCAAATGCTAAAAGAGGCGCCAGCCAGTATCAGCGTTATTGATCGTGAACAACTTGAAAAGCGTTTTTATCGTGATCTAACCGATGCGATGACTGACGTACCCGGTGTGGTTGTTACAGGTGGTGGCGACAGAAAAGATATCAGCCTTCGCGGTATGGCAAGTCAATATACTTTGATTTTAATTGATGGTCAGCGTCAAACCTCACGTGAAACACGACCAAATAGTGATGGCCCAGGTGTAGAAGGGGCATGGACTCCGCCTATTTCAGCGATTGATCGAATTGAAGTTATTCGTGGCCCTATGTCGTCGTTATATGGCTCAGATGCCATTGGTGGGGTTATCAATATTATAACCCGTAAAACACCAGAAAAGTGGTACGGCGAACTACGTTTAGATAGCACCATTCAAGAATCAAGTGAATCGGGTGATATTAATCAAGGTAGTTTCTTTACTGCGGGTGGCTTAATTCCTGAGTTATTAGGTATGCAGTTATCGGGTCAGTTCTCAAAGCGTGATGAAGACGATTTCGAAGCCGGTTTTCGTGGCAAAGAGCAAAGCAATATCAAAGCGAAGTTTATCTTAACGCCTTCTGATAACCACGAAATCATGCTGGAAGTAGGCTCTGCAAAACAAAAACTTGACGAAACATTAGGCAAAACAGTTGCTCCTTTAGCTGAAGGTGAAAGCTGTGGCCGAAATGGCTGCCCAAAGTCATCAACCACAGAGTACGACCAAGAAACGTATTCACTAAGCCATAACGGTTTTTATGATTTTGGCTCATCACGCAGTTACTTAAAGTACGATAAATTCGATAATACCTCTCGTGAAATGTACGTCGAAAATACGGATGCGCAAACAAGTTGGACTTTACCGTTTACCAGTCATAATGCAGCATTTGGTGCGTCATATTTAAAAGAAGAGCTGGACGATTACACCAGTAACCGCATTAGTGACTTAACGCATGTTGAGAACGAGCAATGGTCAGTATTTGCAGAAGATGAATGGGCTGCAACCAAGCAGTTTAAACTCACTACCGGTCTTCGTTATGACCATGATGGTAATTTTTCAGGCCATTTCAGCCCGCGTTTATATGGTGTGTATACAGCAACTAAGTCGTTGACGGTGAAAGGTGGTATCTCTACAGGCTTTAGAGCGCCGAATATTCGTCAATCTACCGCGGCCTGGGGGCAAGTGAGCCGAGGTGGTAATATTTACGGTAACCCAGATTTAAGCCCTGAAAAATCAGTAAACTACGAAATGGGTATCTACTATGATGCCAGCCGTGATTTATCACTTTCAAGCACCGTATTTTACAACGAATTTGAAGATAAAATTACCCGTATTTCGTGCCCACTCACCCAGTGTACGGATGGACCAAATCAGTTTGGTTCGATGCCAACAACCTATGTCAATGTGGATGAAGCCGTTACACAAGGTTTTGAGTTATCAGTATCTTACGACATAACCAGTGAGCTTGATGTCAGTGCCAACTACACCTACACCGACTCTGAGCAAAAAACCGGTGAATACAAAGGCAGCCCACTTAACCAATTACCGAAGCATATTTTACAAACATCAGTTAATTGGCGCCCGGTTGATAAGCTAGGCACCTGGTTGCGTGTTCATTACCGCGGCGAAGAAAGCCAGCCTACAACAGGCCCGTCGCAAGACAGCTTAATTGCGCCAGATTACACCTTGGCTGATATTGGCGGTAACTACGATTTAAGCCGCAGCATTAAGTTAGGGTTTGGAGTTTATAACTTGTTTGATAAAGAAATTACCGAAGCTGAATACGGCTATGTTGAAGATGGTCGTCGTTATTGGCTATCTGTAGGGGTTAATTTTTAAGCTCTTCATTAGCAAAAGCAAAGCCAACGAGTTATGTTGGCTTTGTTAATATAATTGGCTTTAATTTCAAAAATAACAATAAATCGAGTGACGCTACTTTTGGGTTGTTTTTTAATGGTCGTATAACACTATAGTTATAGTTCGCTTTTTAAATAGTTCTACTACATTGGGTTAGTCATCAACTGACAGACAACAATGATAACAACTATAAAGGCGATATATGCAAAAAGTAACACAATTATGTAAACGAAAATCAGCGTCGTTTACTCCGCTCGCAGTGCTCTGTGCTGCTATTTTCTCACAGCCAAGTTTTGCAGGGAGTTGGCAGCAAAATGTCAGCATTGGCGGTTTTAATAATGTTCATATTTACACTCCTGATACGCAATCAAGCATAGGTAATGGTCATTCTTTGATGCTGGTATTGCATGGCTGCGTACAACCCATTAATAACTACTTAACTGCGAATCTTGAAGATGCAGCCGAAGCCCATGGCATGGTAATAGCCGTTCCTGATGCTATGAATAAGGCAGGTTATAGCTGCTGGTCATATTGGCAAGGAGCAATCAATAGAAGCTCTGGTGATTATAAGAATTTAATTAATTTAGCCAATGCATTAAGTTCTGATGCAGCGCGTAATATTGACCCTAAACAAGTGTATATTGCAGGCTTATCATCTGGAGCCGCAATGGCTGCACAAACGGCTTGTGTGGCGCCTGATGTATTTGCCGGAGTTGCACCAAGCGCAGGGCCGACCATCGGCACAAGTTCAAGTGGGGCAATTTCGACCTGTGAAACAGTGTCTGAAAACACCTTTGTATCCCGCTGTGAAAGCTATGCTGGCAGTTATAAAGATCATTTTGCTACACAAATAGCGGTGATTGGTCACGGTACTGCCGATACCACAGTCAATACCTGTTACAACCAGCAAAACGCAGATGGCTTTGCTGCCCTTTATGGGGTTAATCAACTTTCAGGCACGACGACAATAAGTGATGATGCAACGCGTACCGCTGAGCTGTCACTTTGGCAAGACAATCGAGTTGCTATGCTGTGGTTTAATAATTTGGATCACTCATGGTCGGGCGGGCAAGGTGCGTCTGGTGATTATGTGGCGGCAAACAGTATTAATTTTGCAACCTATCTCGGTGAGTACTTTGCGGCTAACAATAAACGAGTTGATCGTAATGCAGGCCCTGAAATTAGTAATTTAACTGCCACAGACAGTAATAACCAGCTCACCATTACAGGCAGTGCAATCGACCCAGAAGGCAGTGTAACGAATGTTGATATTAACGTGTATAGCCTAGCCGGTGGCGCGGCAAGCTTAATTGAGTCACTGAACGTGCAAGTCGATGCGAATAATACTTTTAGCGGGGTGACAAGTGCACTCAGCGATGGACTCTATGAAGTGCGTGTCAGTGCCACAGATAACGAAGCGAAACAAGGTGATGAAGCTAATCTAACGGTACGCGTTGGACCAGAGCCTGCGGCTACAGCACCGCTACTGAGTGACACTGCGGCTAGTGTAAACGGGCAGTGCGCTACTGTAACGGGCACGGTGATTGATGATAATCAAAATTTAAGCACTGTAGTGGTAAGCTTTAGCAATGGTGATGTGACGGCTACAGTGAATGGGCTTGCGTACTTTGCTGAGCAATGCAATTTGGCTGGTGGCAATAATACCGCAGTGATCACCGCAACTGATGATACTGCGCTTACATCAACAGATAGCATTAGTTTTGTCATCGATGCTGGTGTAACAGGCGATTACAATCTTCATATCAACGAAGGCCACATTAGCTGGGGCGAAGGCTATTCTGCCTGTTATTTAGCGTTTGGAACTGCAGCATTTACTATGCGCGAGTATTCAGCGGGCACAAATCAATGTCAGTGGATTGCTGATGGTGATTCAAGTTGTGCAGGGCCATTACAAGCATGCAAAACCACCACTGAACCGACTAATGACGCAGACAACGACGGTGTGCTCGACGGTGCAGATAATTGCCCGAATGTAGCGAATGCTGATCAAGCCGATAACGATAATGACGGGGTTGGTAATGTGTGTGACAGCACTCCTGATGGTGAAACGAGTGACTCCGACAGCGATGGTGTCAGTGATAGCCTAGATAACTGCCCGTTGGTGGCCAATAGTGATCAACTAGATAGTGATGCAGATGGTGTGGGTGATGCGTGTGATTCAACACCGAATGGTGATTACCAATGCAGCGAATCCACTTCAAGCAACTATGCACATGTGCAAGCAAACCGCGCAACTACGAATGGCTCTTACGCCTATGCGGTGGGCTCAGGTGATAACCTTGGTCTTTATAACACCTTTTATACTAGTACCTTAGCGCAAACTAGTGCTGGGTATTATGAATTAGGTAATTGCCCTAATTAATAGATGTGTGTCGCCCAAACGGGCGACACTTTTTTCTAAGCAAGGTTTAGAACTTATAGGTCAGAGTTAGGCTACCGTTTGTTGGCGCGCCATAATAACCCACGGTTTGTAAGCTATTGATGTACTGCTCATCAGTAATATTATTAACGTTTGCCTGTACTGCAACTTGGTCATTAATATTCCAACGTGCGAAGGCGTTTAGTAGGGCGTAACTACCTTGCTTAACATTGTAATCAGTGCTTTCGATTTTAGATTGCCAACGGCCATTTAAACCCACAACCACAGCATCTGTTAGTGCATAATCCACCGTTACACCAACAACATCTCGAGGTGCCCATTTATTGGTGTCATCACCATTTTCATCTGTAACATCAATATGTGTATAAGATGCGACGATATTCATAGCGTCGGTGATTTTACCAGTGACTTCAAATTCATAGCCTTCTGACTCAATAGACACGCCTTCATAGTAATAAATACCATCTTCAGTGAGGCCCGCGTATTGCGCAAAATTATCTTGCTCAGCAGTAAAATAAGCAAATGTTGTCATTAGGGCATCATCAAACCAAGAAGCTTTAACACCAGTTTCAAAGTTAGTGCCTTTGGTAGGTGCTAAGTATTGGCCGTTGTAATCAGCTTGCTCTTGAGGCTGATAAATATCTGAGTAACTAGCATATAAGTTTAAATCGTCGTTTAACTTATAGGTAAAACCGATATATGGGCTTGTTTCGCTTTCGTCATTATCGATTGATGCACCGGCATTCATACCTGAGCGTTCAAATTCAATAGCGTTAAAACCAACCACGGTAAATAATTTATCAGTAATATTTAACTGAGCCGAGCCAAAGTAACGGGTTAGCTTTTGTTCAATATCTGAATAAAGAACCGGTGTTAACCAATCAGGTTCTGGGATCGCATCTAAATCATATGGAAATGCAGGGGTTGGTCCATAAGCCGGTGTATTTGCAAAATCAAACGGGTGTTGATACATCACATCATCACTTTTAGCATGGCTTACCCCAAAGCTTGCTTGGTGCTCTTTGCCAAACAATTCAAAGGCACCAAATGCTTTTACTTCAAATAAGTCAGCATCTACTTCGCTGTCGTAGCGACCCGGCCAACCACTTAGGCCAAGATTGGTGTCTTTATCAATGCTTCCACTGGCATAAAATAGTTTGTCTTGCTCTTCAAAACCACGGAAGTTGTAGCTCGCTTGAAGCTGCCATGCGTTTGCAAAAACATAGTTGTATTCAACAAATGCAGAGGTGTTAATGGTGTCCCACATTGTCCACTCTTGGGTGGTTGTGTCGCTGACATCCCATTTAGCTTGCGTACCATCTGTGTAGTTATAAACAAGGCCGCCCCAAGTATTGCCATCGGTATCTGCGTCTTGATATGAGTAACCGATAGTAACCGTTGAGTTATCAGTAAGCTGACCATCTACCACCGCAGAGAAAAACTCGCGATTGTTCTCAAGGCCATCTAGGTATGACTCTTTATCTTCTGCGGCAGCCACAAAACGAGCAGCCCAACTACCTGATTCGGTTAATAATAGTGAGTAGTCAGCTTGTAAACGTTTAAAATCCCATGAGCCAATAGAGACACCGATTTCGCCGCCGTTTTCGTTTTTAGGGCGTTTGCGTACATAGTTAAGGGTACCCGATGCATTACCTACACCAGTAAGTAAGCCATTAGCACCACGAACAACTTCAATTTTTTCGTAGCCATATGCTTCCATTGCGCCGGTAACGATACCCCAGTCATTCGGTAAGCCAACTCCATCGATTTGTGTATTCTTAATTTCAAAACCACGCGATGTATAGTTGGTACGGTTCGTTTCCCATTCTTCAACATTGATACCCGGGGCTAAGCGTAAAGCATCATTAATGTTAAAAGCGGAATAATTTTTTAGCTGCTCAGCAGAGATCACACTGATAGATTGCGGCGTTTCATCAATTTCTAATGCTAAACCTGTTGCGCCTTCACTAATACGGTTTTGACGTATGCCAACAATTTCGATTTTTTCGAGATTAGCTTCTACGTCAGCTGTTTGCTCCGCAAAACTGATTTGAGGGTAAAGTGCATAAAGAATAGCGGTTGCAACAGGCAACTGAGTGAATTTCATTTTTATCTCCGCGTGTTATTTAGCTGGTTTTTAGGGTTTTTGTGTTTGATAAGGAAACTATTTGCGGGTAAGTTATCACAAATGATAATAACTATCATCACCATTTATCTCAAATGGTGATATGTTAATACAAATAAGTTTAAAAATTAGTTTTTTGAAATGCTTTTGAGGTGCTTATATTAATTCGGCTAATTAAGAGAAAGGTTTTTAGGTAATTAAACCTGAGTAATATTAGGAAAAAATTTGTTGCTTAGTTGCTCTCTGCAATTGAACCTCGATTGCTTTAGCTGGGACGCCTATAAAGCTATAAATAAGCTAATTTTAAAGCTAGTAGTGAAAGGTGTTATTTTTAAAAATAATTAAGCTTTAATGCCAATTAATGAAATTCAAATGAAGTAAACACAAAAAAGGCGCCAGTTGGCGCCTTAAATTCGGGGTATTTTACTTTCTTCGCAGAGAATACGTATCATGACCTATTAGCGTTACAGTTTGGGCAAGACTTACCTCTTCAATATCCATTACAACCACACGCTCTCTAGAGTGAAGGACTTCTGAATCAAGAGATTGCTCTTCTTGAAGCATATAGAAGTGATTACCAATCTGGCCACCACTATGATCGATATTAGCTTCGTGAAGACTGTATTCTTTGTAGCCTGCAATAGTCTCTAGCGTTCCAGATGTACCAGAGCCAGGTAAAATAGCAAGGTACGAAACACGCTCAGCAAAGTGTCCTTCATTCAAGCTTTCTTGCTCGTAAAATGCTGCATCAAATCCAGTGCTCGTTAGGTTAGCAGCGCGCGTATAAACGGTATGGCTTCCATTGAAAGTCTGTACTTGTAAAAACAAATATGGCTGTTTTGCAAATGAGTCTTTGAACTCAACAGCTTTATATTCTCTCGTGCCACTTAACATAAAGCTGCCAACCTCAACAATAGTGCCATCATTCATAGTGTAACGGCCTTCATCCATTGCTAGAAAGTCAAACGACTCAACATCTTTATGCGCATCTTTGATGTATTGCCATTTTTGAAATGAGACAGCATAGCTATTGTCGCTTACATTGGTTAATCTTAGCGCTCCACCATTAGGATCATTATTAGTAGGCGCCGATGTGAAGATAGCCGGTGCTGTAAAATATTGGTCAGCAAAGTCGAATGACTTCCATTTGGCACCCAGTTGGTCCATCACTTTTTCTGAATAATAAGCGATACCTTCGTTCTCGATTAAACAAGGCGCTTGGGTGTAACATTCCGTCGTATTTTGCGTATTAGTCGTTAAATCATTGATACGTACAGGCAAACTTGCAACAAAACATGATTTACCCGTGTATGGGCTTAATTTATAAAGTTTAGATTCGTTTTTGTCACCATGGTCATTGATAACTGAGCGACTGATGATAATGTCACCTTTTTGACTCAGTGTTGCACCACCAACATTTACTAAGTTGTGTTCAGCAAGCTTTGTGTATTGATAATTGCTTTGATCAACACTGTAAACCGATGTCGCAGTGATCAGGAAAAGTTCGCCATTTTTGATAACTAAATCAGCTCGGCTTAAGCCTTCAACATCACTAAAGTCTGCAAGCTCAGTTGTACTACCTGTATTTTTATCAATTTTTAGTAGCTTAGAATAACTAACTGCAATTAATGAGTCAGTTTGAGGATCATAGGTTAAACCAATAACAGAACTCGTTCTGCCAACAGAAACATGCTCACCTGTAGCATGGTCTAAATACGCTAAACGACTATATTTAAACTTTTCGCCTTGGATTGGCAATTGTGATGATTGCTCTTCACTAATATTAAGGTGAGAGGTATCAACTTTGTACTCTAGTGGAATAGGTGATGAAACATAATAAGTTCGGTTTGTTGTTTCATCATAAGCAATAGCCGATGAGCTAAATTTAGCGATTGAATCGGCTTTAGCTGTTTTATTTTGTTCGTCTAGGCTAAACATAATGCCAAGTTCGCCTCGGCCTGAATTCATCGCAAACAACTCGCCCTGACAGCTATTTGCAGTTGCATTGCTTGCTGTCATAACACCAGCAACAGCAAGGGTCGATAATAACAAGTTATTTTTCTTAGACATACGTATATTCCACTAGTTAGTACATTAGGATACAAAGCAAAAAGGTGAGCCTTGTATTAATAATGAGCATTATAGTGAGAACAGTAACTTTACGAATGCCGAGAAAAGCTGTTTTTAAGTCTTGAAATTAATCCTTTACTATTAAAAATTGACTCTTTTAGAGTCAATCAATCACATTTCTGACTTTTCTGATCCTCCTCCGATGAGTGAGACATTGAGCTGCCAACAGAAGCCGTGATAACCAATAAAATCGCTAACCACTGCCATACACTAAGCAACTCAGCTAAAATAATAAATCCAGCAAGTGCAGCAATGGCAGGTTCTAGGCTCATCATGATGCTAAAGCCTTGTGCTGGCATATTACGCAGCGCAACCATCTCTAAAGTGTATGGCAGCGCACTTGACATGATGGCGACTAAAATACCAAGCGGCAGAACTTCCCAGCTCAAGAGTGCTGTGCCTTGTGAAGCTGCGCCATAAGGTACAAGTACAATCGCGGCAACGCTCATCCCCATAGCAACCGTCATCCCGCCAGAGCCTTGGTTACCTGTTTTTTTGCCGAACAAAATATAAAACGCCCAACAGGCACCAGCCGCAAGGGCTAGAATCACACCGACGGGGTCGAGGCTGTCTTCGCCTTTCATATCAGGTAATAATAAAATAATGCCTGCAATAGCACAGGCTACCCAGAATAAATCGCGCTTTTTACGTGACGAAAGTAAAGCAACTGCAAGGGGACCGGTAAACTCCAGCGCAACACCTATTCCTAAAGGGATACGCTCAATTGCGTAATAAAATAGAATGTTCATACCACCTAAGCTCAGACCATAGATGATAATCGGCATGCGTTGACCCATTGGCGGAAGCGCGCGCCAAGGTTTAAACACAAGGCACAAAATGGCAGCTGAAAAACCCAAGCGTAGGGCAGTGGTTCCCTCAGGGCCTATTATAGGAAATAATTGCTTTGCAACAGAGGCTCCCGATTGAATGGTAACCATTGCAAGAAGTACGCAAATAACAGCAACAAAAAACGGTGGGATGGTGCGTTGCATCACTGTCCTTATGAATTATTAAGAGCTTAAGTTTGCGGCGATTTTACTGATGTTTTAGTTTATAAGAAACGTTTTTCGTTAAATGGACATGGATTATCGATAAAGCTGTTGTGTGCGCAACGGAACACGTCAAGTTGCGGAAAATGTAGTCTAAATTAGATTGGATTATGCTGCCTTTAAGTTAATTAAAGCCAGCATAATTTATCTTTTAATTAGCTCAATTTAAAACGATTTATCTGCTTGTTTAAATTATTTGCCAAGCTAGCCAGTTTACTCGATGAATCCGATATGCTTTGCGTTTGTTGCTGTGATTTTCGGCTGGTGTCTTGTACTTCGTTTAAGCGTTGGGCTATTTCTTCGGTCACTTGAGATTGCTGCTCAGATGCAGAAGCAATGGTCATATTAGCATCCGAAATAGCTTTTGCTTGCACGCTAATTTCATCAAGCATATGGCCCACTTTTTCTGAATTTACCACCGCCTCTTTTATTTGCGTATCACTTGCGCGGATCCTTTGCGTCACAGCATTGGTTGCCGTTTGTAACGAGTTAATTTTATCTTGGATCTCAAGAGTGGAGCTTTGCGTACGACTAGCCAAAGTTCTTACTTCATCAGCAACAACTGCAAACCCTCGCCCTTGTTCACCGGCTCTTGCAGCTTCGATTGCGGCATTAAGTGCCAGTAAATTAGTTTGTTCAGCAATGTTACTTATAACACTTAAAATAGCAGTTACTTCATTCACTGAGACTTCCAGTTGGTTAAGGTCTGTTAGTGATTTGGTTAAGGTATCGGCCACTGACTCAACAGAGCTCACTCCTTGTTGTACAACTTGCAAACCCTCTTTGGTTTTTTGATTGGCAGAGGTCGCACTGTTTGCTGCTTCTGCACAGTTTTGTGAAACTTCTTTAACGGCCGTTGAGTTTTCATAGACAGAGCTTGAAATCACTTCAATTGCTTGGCTTTGAATATCATTCAACGTTTTGGCCTGTCGTGAAATTTCATCGAGGCTTTTTGCTGCTACTTGGGCCTGCTCTGAATGATCATGAATTTCTTTAAGAAGCTGGGAAAGCTTATCAACCATAACGTTAAAGGTGCTCGCAAGCTGACCTATTTCGTCATCAGCTTTATGGTCAATATAACAAGATAAATCACCTTCAGATATACGCTTAGCTTCATCAATTAAGGCATGGGTTGCTTTAATCACTTTTTTCTCTAATTGCCAGTAACACACTATCAAGGTAGCTATAATGGTCAGCACTAAAACGGTGCTAGTTAAACTTAAGGTGACCACACGGTCATGATTACTTTTTACTTCTGCGGCACTTTTTTTCTCAATTGAACTTAAAAATGCTTTCACGGGTTGCTGAATTTTCTCAACTTCTGCCATGTAAGCCGCGTTGGTTAAAAGCTCGATAGCTTGCACCCATCTTTTATGTTCGCTTACGGTTAAGTTATTTGTATCACGACCAAGCAAATCACTGACTAGGCTAAATGCTTGTTCTTCTGTTTCGACTAGTTTGAGTGATAAGTCGTTGGATTTTTGCAAGAGAGCTAAATCATCAGCAGCCACATTAAAAGCTCTTAAGCGCTGTACATAACTTTTCTTTTCGCCATTAAGCCAAGCAGCTTTTCCTTGAATTTGATCAACAAGATTTTGGTATTCCACTTTATAGCGAGGGTCTAAGGTTACAACATGTTGACGAGCAAGTTCTGTAAGGTGAATCGAATTTGAAGATGAAAACTTAGCAAGGTGGCTTAGCTCATAACGCTGTTGCGCCGACTCCATACTTTCTTCTTGTCCTGATTGTAGAAATAAAATTATGAGGAGTAGGCCGGTTGCAAGGGTAATGGTAGCCGCAAAAACCGCTCTTAATAAAAATCGTATAGACAAGGCTAATTCTCACAAATTAAATAATGCATGATTTAAACATAGTGCAATAACCTTCAACCGCAAAAAATATTGTTATAAATGATTATTTATTAAAAAGGTTAATTTAAGGAAAGTTAAAAGTCTTAATTATTAATAAAATGGTATGAGTTTTGCTGTGTCTAGCCTTTTTGCCAAGGAAGACAAAATGTTGACGATCAATTCGCCACGACTACGAACGCCAAATTTACTGCAAAATACGCAATCTATCACCTCAACCTATGAGAAGTTAGCTTCTGGAAAGCGTATAAACTCTGCTAAAGATGACGCTGCAGGCCTACAAATAAGCCATAGATTAACAACGCAAATAGCAGTAAAGCAGCAAACGCTTAGAAATTTACAAGATGGGATCAGCTATGGGCAAGTGGCAGATGCTGGCTTATCCGAGCTAACAGACTCGCTTCAACGCATGCGAACTTTAGCCCTTCAAGCCGCAAATGGCTCAAATACAGATATCGATAGGGAAGCGTTAAATGAAGAGTTTTCACAGTTACGAGATCATATAAACAGCGTTGTAGCCAATACAGAAATTTTTGGTAAAAAACCATTAATGTCTAAGCCTGAGCAAGAGACGAATTTAGATAATGTACCTGTATTGAATGAGGTGTTTTCTAATAATGTTCAGCAAGGAATGAGATCAGGGGATGTTTCTTTAGGCCTAATACCTGCAGGTTCAACGAACGTTAGAATTCAAATAAATGATAATGGTGCGAATGATGATTTAAATCTATTTACCCAAACTGGCGAGCATTTAGTGGGGCAAGATTTATCGTCTGTGCAATCTAGAATTGAAGCAAATCTATTTACTCCAGCAAATGGTTACCAAGGAACAGAAACATATAGCAATGGCAATTTATTTACGGGGGGAGGTTTTAATTTCCCAGCTGTAAATAGTCAAACAATTAACGGAATGAACTTTACCTACTCGGGGAATGGTAACCCAAGCTCAGGAAGTTCAAATGAAGAAATATTCATTGATAATGTAACCGAGCCGCTGCTTCTTACTGTGATTGGCTCGGGGATGTTTCGAATTACTGCCAGTTGGGATTCTTTGGGGAGTTTAAATTCATCATCTGCTGAATCAAGTGATGGTCCAATGATGGTAACATCAACAGACCAAGCGGTCGGTGAAGATGGTTATATTATATTTGAAGATATCGATGCCAGTGCTGGCTCTTTAACGATTGACGGCATTACTATAAGCAGCGAAGACTTGGCTCAAAATGCAATTGCCAGAATTGACACTGCATTGTCGCGAATCGGGGGATTTAGAGCTGAAATCGGTGCAAAAATGAACGCTATTGAGTCAACTATGCGCAATCAATCTAATCAATCGTCGATGCTAAGCTCAGCAAATCAGCGAATTGAAGATACTGATTTTGCAAAAGTAATGGCAGAAAAAGTATCTCTAGATATTGTTCAGCAAGCGAGTGTTAGTGTTGCTATGCAAGCAAGAGATATTACTAAGAATGGAATTTTGAGTTTGTTAGGGCAACTAGAATAGTTGCCCTTAAACGCTATTAGCTTTTATCTGCAGGATAGACAACACCAAGCTGACTTCGCGCTTCATCAAGCACTGCCATGACTTGCTTTGAAAGTGTATGGGTATTAACTGATGACTCAATTTGTCCTGCATTGGCCGCTTGAATAAAATGGCTTACTTCATGGCGCATAAAGTGTTCATCAAATGGCTCAGAGAGTTCTTCGACCGTGCCATCGTTACCAATATATTGCATACGCTTTAATAAAGAGACAGCTTCGATACGAATACGGCCTTTTTCACCTTGAATTTCAGTAAAATTATCGCCTTGTGAGATTTTAGAGTAGCTTATTACTGCTTGTTTATCGGCATAATTTAATAATACATCGCCGGCGCCATCAACACCGGTTTCAAGTAACACACCACTGGCTTTTACACTCTGAGGCGCACCCCATAAAGCGAGTAAAATATACAGCGGATAAATACCTAAATCGACTAATGCGCCGTTAGCAAATTCCGGTAAAAAGGTATTTGGGCGCTCACCATTTTTATACTTATCGTAACGTGATGAGTACTGACTATATTGACCAATATATTTGCGAGGTACGCCAATTTTAGTAAGGGCATTTTTTAAGCGCGCAAAGTTTGGTAAATGCGTGGTCATCATCGCTTCCATATATAAGCGTTGATTTTCTTTAGCTGCTTCGATAATCAGCTCAAGCTCTACGCTGTTTGCTGCCGAAGGCTTTTCACCTAAAACGTGTTTCCCCGCTTTTAAACACATAACAGCATAGTCTTTGTGTAAGCTATTTGGTGCCGCAATGTAGACGGCATCGACCAGAGGGTCTTGGCATACTTGTTCAATATTGGTAAACACTTTAGCGTCTGTCATGTCGTGCTTTGCAAGGAAAGACTCGCCTGTTTGCTGCTCTCGAGAGCAAACGCCATACAAGGAGAATTGTTCAATTTGTTTGGCTGCGCTCAAAAGCGTGTCGCTTATAAAATTGGTACCTACAATCACAAAGTTCATGGTTACTCCTCGTTGTTTTGTGCAAGCCATGCTTGCCAACCCTGTTCAAATTTTTCCATCTGTTTGTGCTTTTTGCTTAACAAATGTTTGTCTTCGTCTTCTTGGGCCATATAAGGGCCAACGCGACATAATGCACAGTGTTTATCACCTAAATAAGCGGGTAAAGTCAGCTTATTAGTAATGTTGTTGTCAGTTTTTTCGCTAAATACATAGGTAATGCCACTGGTGTCTTTTACATGTTTATCACGGTCAACATTGCGAATTTTATAGCCTGGGAATAAATTAATATCGAATGGCATTTGGCCTAAATAATGGCAGTTTAGCCCCTGATTTAAGCTGCCTTCAATATTCCATTCGCGATACGGTTTTACATCTTTAGAGGTGATGTAACACAGCATCGGGCCGTTTTTATCTAATGCAAATTGGCTTGCGTAGTCTAGATAGCGATGCAACAAGGCACGGTTTAAAACATTCATACCACCTTGTTGGGTATTTGCTTTAAATGCTGCCTCACCTTTAAATGCGGGTATAAGTGGAAATTGAAAAATAACTACATCGAAACGTGCATCGACTAAGCGCAGCCACGAGTCTGGCTTTGTTACATCAAATTCAGTGAGTGTAGTTACATTTAGTTGTTGCAATGCGCTTAGTGCATTGTCGGCATATTTTTGCTCAATAGTGTTTGCATCATCATAAGTCGAAGCAACAAGCTTGGTTGGTTTTATATGACGAGCTATGGCGTGCGAAAATGACAAATCACCATCGCCTACCGTCAAAATGCGCCAACTTGGGTCTAAAAACATGTCGTTATTTGCCTTGTTCTGGCGCTGTTTCAACTGCAGTTTTTGGGCAAAGCGCTAAACGAGTTTTTAGCCCTTCAATGGCAATTTGTTTAAAGATCAAGTTAAAGCTAATCAAAACGGCAATAACGATATGGATAGGACCGTGCGTAAACCCTGCGTCGGTGTCAAAGAGCATTAAACCGAAAAGCAAAAACATGGTGGCTAAAAATATCTCAATCAACTGATTAGAATATATCTTTAAAGTACCTTGGTTTTTGTGATCTTTTTTAATGTGGATAGCACAAAAAAAGGGAATCACTTTAATTTTAAAGTGAGCGCCTTTTTCAACGTAATTTTCGCCGAGTAGGTCTAGTTTGGCGCGCAATTGATCTATCATAGCAAGTCCTTAAGAAACTGAGCCGCGGATGTTACCGCAAACCGGGCTAAAGGGCTACTCAGGATAGATGCTGATGCCAATTACAAAGATGTGACAAACAAAAACGACTGAGGTTAAAACAAATCGCATTTTCTGGTAATCAACATGGTAATTTTGCCACTGCGGTGAAGTTTTCTCGAATAATAATACAAGCCAAAAACTTGCTGCTAACCAACCTAAAGCCCATGGTGTTGGCAGAAAACTTAAAAACCCAATAGGTAAGATAGGAATAATCGCTTTTATAGCATCAGCATGCGTTTGCTGGCCTGCATGCCATAAGTTACCAGCCATAAAGGCTAAAATAGCGATGCTATAAAAAGTGAAAAAGTCTAAGTTGACGGCATTACTTCCTGCAATAAGTGGCCAGCCTACGCAGCCTAAAAACGGTAGTAAACCTAAGTAACCAAGTTGAATGTGATTAATAAACTTTTCCATAATGACCTTAAAGCCGCCTAACTGGTATAAAATAACTCGTAGTTATTTTATACCAGTTAGGCGGCTAAAACGATCGCTTTATTATTGGCGTAATTCTCGACGTAGAATTTTGCCAACCGTCGATTTAGGCAATTGTTCCATAAAAATGATTGATTTAGGTACTTTATAAGCACTTAAGTTTTCGCGGCAATAGTCACTCACCTGTTGCTCATCAATCTGCTCTTTTAAAGTAATGTAGGCACAGACACGCTCACCGGTTTTTTCATCTTTTGCACCAATAACGGCCGCTTCGCAGATAGCAGGGTGCTGACAAAGTACATTTTCAACTTCGTTAGGGTAAACATTAAAGCCAGAGACAATAATCATGTCTTTTAAACGATCTACAATTTTGTAGTTACCGCTTGGCAGTTTTAGGCCTACATCTCCGGTTTTGAAAAAGCCGCGTTTCATGCATTTATCGGTTTCATCTTGGCGTTGCCAGTAACCCATCATCACCTGTGGGCCTTTAACAACTATCTCGCCAGACTCACCGTCAGCAACAGGTTCATCATTTTCATCCCAAATCTCAACTGTGGTGTTTGATAATGGGCGGCCAATACTGCCAATCTCTTCTTTTTTAAAGTCGTTTAACGTCGCAACTGGCGAGGTTTCTGATAAGCCATAGCCTTCTGTGATTGTGCAACCTGTGGTGCTCATCCATGCATCAGCAGCTGCGTGTGTTAGAGCTGCGCCCCCTGAGACTGTCATTTTTAGGTTTGAAAAATTCAGGGCTTTAAAACCAGGATGCATACACAAGCCAATAAATAAGGTGTTAATGCCTGAAAAGTAATTAATTTCAAATGGTTCTATTTGCTTTACTAAGGCATCTAAATCACGAGGATTTGGTATAAGCACATTAAATTGTCCCATTGCGAA